>JAAUPS010000019.1 GCA_012033015.1 Phormidesmis sp. RL_2_1 | reverse complement strand
GACCAGCCCCATGGGCGGATTTGATCAAAGGAGAACCAGGTAACAGTATCGTTGCCGAACTTGCACCTATTCCCGGCGAAACCGTGATTACCAAACCAGGCAAAGGTGCGTTCTACAACACTCCCTTGCAACAAGTGCTCACCGAAAAGGGCATCACCCATCTTTTGTTGACAGGCGTGACCACTGAAGTGTGCGTACAAACCACCATGAGAGAAGCCAATGACAGAGGGTATGAGTGTCTTTTGGTGCAAGATTGCACCGAAAGTTATTTTCCAGCGTTCAAACAAGCCACCTTGGAAATGGTCAGAGCCCAAAGCGGTATCGTCGGCTGGACAGCAGATTCAACAGCAGTATTAACAGCACTCGAAACATGGCAATGAAGGTTTTCGGCCCGACGCGAGACTTTCTAATCAAGCCAGAATAACATTGGTTTTCGCTGCCAGAAAGAGAGGCATCAAATTACGTCAAAGCTATGTGAGGGTTGGGAAGTACGCCTTCTTCAAACAAAGCCGCTATGGCGTTGCTTGGCAGCTCCAGCAAGCGAGAAAACAGACGCGAAAACTGCGTACTTACTTGGGTCGTATGATTCGAGATATTGAACGAAAGCTACCGCAGCTAGATGCAGACATGGAAGTGTTGTTGAGCCGAGTAAAACGGATTGAACAACAACAAAGAAGCTATAGAGCTGAGTTAGGTTTTTCAGGGACGACTAACTTAGGTGGATACTCAGCTTTGAGATAATCCATCTAGGCAGTGCGAAGTTTTTCTCGAAGTGTGATCTGAGAGCGCTAAAAGCCACGAACATTCCTTGCCCTTTGGCTAAAAGGAATGTTCGAGACTGGTTGAATCATCACAAACAACCAGTTCAATTATGGAACTCTACGCCCGGATTGAGCAAATCCTAAAAACCCTACGTCCCGCCTTCAGTCGAGAAGTCCCGTACGCATGGTTTGTGCTGATGATGTGGGGGTTGCTACTCAGCCATCAGCCGTCACCAGCTATGTGAATGGCTTGGGATTAGATGAATCCTGTTACAGCGCAGCGCTGCATTGGTTTCATTCCAGGGCCTTCAAGATAGATGAAGTCTGCTGGCGCTGGGGCCAGTGGCTATCGTCGCAGACCGCCGCCCAGCGCTTGAAAGGTCAGCTAGTTTATCTCAGTGATGGGATAAAAGTGGGCAAGGAAGCTCGCAAGATGCCCGGTGTCAAAGGCTTACATCAAGAGTCAGAGAACGTCAACAAGCCGGAATGGATACGCGGCCACTACTTCAGCGCACTGAGTTTGCTGATAGGTGAGGGCAAAGCGCTGTTTGCTGCTCCTATAGCTTTGGTCGCTTGGCTGAGGTACAGCACGCTGGCTGAAGCCTCTACGTGACAACAGGCCAAGCGACGCGCTTGTACCCGTTGGCGTAGCCTCGCCGTCGGCGTTATGCATTCGGCACACGCTATAAACACTGTGGACTCAACTTTTCGCCAGATTCGCTCATCGAGATTCATCACCTCGACGGCAATCACGACAACCGTCGTTATCAGAATCTGGCCTTGCTGCATCGTCACTGCCACGACCAGGCACACACAGCGAACCTGTTAACGACTGGTACTCATGACATTGAGCCTAGTGAGATAGAAGCCGGATGAGGTCGAAAGTCTTACGTTCGGTTTTGAGGCCGAGTTGGGTGAAGCAATTCCCTGGCCTAGGTTAACCGTACCCCTAGCTAACCTCACTGCCCCCTACTGAGAGCAGGTGGCTTTGTCGTGAATCCTAGGTTTAGAATTCACGACAGCAGTGAGCTCAATTTGACCGACTGGGTTAACATGCCAAGTATCCGCTTCAGCTAGTGGTTCCACACTGACAACCTCAAGGGGCTCTCCAGAACTGATGTGATGATCCGTGGCACTGATGTGATGATCCGTGACACGGAAGTCTAGCCAGGGGCTATGGGTAACGTCTTGGGCAGGTGTGGGTGGCAACCCACCACGCCCGGTGATCGTAAAAGATCCCTCGTTCGCTTCGCATCGCGGAGCAATCTGACGACTGGCATCTAATAGATTCTCGGGCAGAGCAACTAACGAAGAAACCGGATCGGTATTAATATTGCTGATCTCAACATTCCCACTGAGACCAAACTCTGAGCTAACCGTAATGTCACTCATGGGCGTACGCTGCTCGCGAAATTTTAAGCCCAGCAATAAGTCTGTTGTGATATTGACGTTACCGCCGGAGCCGAATACGGCGTTGGCAATGATGTCACTATTGTCAGTACCAATAATAATGGGTGCGTTGAGAAAAATATTTCCTCCAGTAGCCGTGTCCGTGGCACTGGTACTGATCAAACTACCATTACGAAGTAGCAGCAAGTCTTGGGTCGAAAGATTTAGATTGCCTCCTATCCCAGCAGAAACATTGCCGGATAGAAAGCCGTCGTTGAGGTAAACACTATCCGCAGAAATCTCAAGATCACCTGCACCACCACCCTGAGTGCTACTGACCGAGATTTCAGCGCCATTTTCAATGCTCACCAAACCACCCGCTATTCTTATTGAACCTGCTGATGCAGCAGTAGAAGATGTGGCCGTAATCGCACTTGGCAGCAATAGTGTATTGGACGCACCCGTCACCTGAATCTCGCCAGCCTGAATATTTAGATTGCCTGCATTGCCGCTGCCTTGGGTATATGCTGTAATTTGGCCACCATTGAAAACCCTTACCCGGTTTGCTTTAATATCAATGGAGCCTCCTTGGCCACTCGCCCCAGGGACAACAGTTGTCACAATGCCACTAACGGCTGTCAAGGAAAATATGGGCTCGGCAACATAGAGTTCCTCGGCCCGAATCATAATACTGCCCGCATTCCCAGAACCAAAGGTATTGGCAGACACCGTACCCCCATCACGAATGCTAATAACCGGGGCCGTCAGGGACAGATTGCCAGCCGAGCCTGTACTTCCAGGATCAGCCGATACAAAAAATCCGCTTGAGAAAGCATTCCCTAGGACAACATCGTTCCCGGTGATGCTGATAGACTCTGTAGCGGTTACGTTTAATTCGCCACCGTTGCCACTGCCAAGGGTTGCACTATCTATCTGAGCCAGATTGCTGAGCTCGAGAGTCCCCACTTTGAGATTGATGTTTCCGGCATTGCCATTAATAAAGGTAGACGTTGTAATTGTTGCATTATCGACCGTGAGCACATCAGCGGTCAGGATGATATCGCCACCTTGTCCTGATCCAAAGGTTTCTGCACTCAATACTGGACCTGAAACTGGCTCCATGGACGAAATCAGATGAATCTCGGTGGCGTTGATTGTGAGATTGCCAGCTGCGCCTGCGTCACCGGCATCCACTGCAACATTGACCAATTCACTCAAGATTAGCTGATCGGTTTCAATCAACAGGTTATTGCCTTGACCAGTGGAAAACGCTCCTGAAAAGATCGCTGTTGAAAAGGCAAGCGGGTCATTGGGACCAGAAAGGAGCACCTGTTCTGAACCACGGATACTGACGGTGCCACCATCGGTAGCACCAAAGTTATCAGCGGCGAGAAATGCCTCTTCTGTCAGACTGACCACTCGCCCTTGAAGTTGAAACCGTCCGCCGCCATCACCACTCACATCAGCAAAGGTAGCTTGGTTCAGTAAGATATCTTGGAACTCGCTGACATTGGCATAGTCTGCCAGTAGGGTATCACCAGCAATAGCGACCCGACTGCCGGATGAAACACTGCCGATCGCCAGAACGCCTGCTGGGGCAGACACAAATGCGCCACTCAGTGTCACATCTCCCCCAAAAAAGCCAAAGGATTCACCCGGTAGGACTTCTAGGAAGCTTCCTTCTACCGTGATTGGAGTAGCTGTTGCCCCAAACTGTAAACCAATGGGAGTACTCAAGGTCAACAGTGGTGGTGCAGTTGGATGGCTGCTACTAAAGTTGAGTTCATCTGCAAACAACACACTGTCGGCAGTAGAGACCATCAACGAACCAGGAAGATCCAAGAAGGCTCCCGACCCAAAGGTAATGCCGTTGGGATTGATCAAGAACAGATCGGGGCTATTCCCTCCAGATAAGCCTAAAGTGCCATCAATAAATGAAGTATTCCCCCCGGTTACTCGTGCCAGCACCAAATCTACAGCACTGTGGTTTGTAGGATCCAACTCAAAATAAACGGCTGTTGTCTCTGGCGAAAAGTTTTCAAAGCTGTGAAATAAGGTGGTCAGTTGTTGGGTTCCACCTGTGATTGACGTGTAAGCGCCTAAATCGGTCACGACCGTGCCTGCCGTCCCATCTTCTATGATCTCTGCCCTAACTGGATTCTGGCTACCTAGGGGAAAGACCCAACAGAATCCTAGGACTGCTATGGTGACGGGGTAACAAACCAGATCCAATACGTTTCTATCCCTGATCATCGTTGAGTCTCATCAAGCTTCTCGATTCACCAAGCTTCTCGATTAGAGTTTGCCCCGATCATAGGCTAAGTGAACTCAGCAATTCAAAATTCCAACTTGCAGACATTGTTTTAGCCTCAACGTCGATACGTGTTCGCGTAGCGCTGACTTGTCAGAACGCACCGCTTCGGCAGCTTGGCCGAATTCATCGTGCAGTGTCACCTAGGGATTGCCTTTCTTGAAGACCGCTTTGGCAACTCGCTGTGTATCAGAAGGCACTAGCAAGTCTGCTTGAGGCTTTAGGGACATAGCATTCTTTCTTCAGGAAGTGCTTTGGTGATCGCACTTCCTGATAGCAATAGATCTGCCTCAGCTTACCGTTTTTCTGATGTTTTTGGAGTTAGCCAACAGTGCTCTATACATAGGCGATCGTATCCGACCTTTGTTCTCAGGGCTACGATATAAGGCTCTATGACAATCCACAGAGCTTTTTCACTATGTGTATGATTTGATACTGCTATTC
This sequence comes from Phormidesmis sp. RL_2_1, assembly GCA_012033015.1. Lineage (GTDB taxonomy): Bacteria > Cyanobacteriota > Cyanobacteriia > Phormidesmidales > Phormidesmidaceae > Phormidesmis. The sequence continues at coordinate 29,547 of JAAUPS010000019.1, read as the reverse complement.
TTGGTCGTTGTGTTTCGCTTTAAGTTGATACCCGTAATACCTAACCGTCGATTCTGTTCCGTCCAGTAATCCTAGAGACGGAACGTAGTTAGAAACTATTCACAGAATCACGCGCGTGGTCACAGATAAAAACCTACCAATGAATTTTGGTTCAACTATGCTACTTCATCTGGGTGTGACCTAATTTTGATGTGGAGATCAATTTTGACTGCAGTCTGCTCGCAAGGAATCTGGGCATTTCCGAATGCTTAAAATCGAGATTTAGTCAGGAAATATTGACGTCCCCTGTAAACCTCTTAGATAAAGGCTTACAGGGCTTACATCAGATTTTGGTTACACCCCTTCAGCTACTCTGCCCTGGTAATTTTGAGTTAGCCAAAAATCGGGGTCTTGTAACTATACAGGTTGTTACGTTGGAGCCAGTCGTATCTAGACTTGCTAACCTGCCCGGACGCACCATAATAGGCGTAGCCAATGACGGTCTTGCCACCGCTAATGATTTCTTCTTGCTTTTCTTCTAAAGGTTTCCAAAGCGCTTCGGTGCCAGAGATGACTTGAACATCAGTCTTCTTTTGATTTCTAAAAGGAGCCAACATAGGATAATAGGTTTGTATTTACTAATTGGGTAGAGTGTGTGAAAAAGCAACAATCTCTTATTTGCTTATTTTTATAGAAACATAATCGAGGGTTGTACAAAGGAGAGTAATTTCGGAATCTTGTGTGAAGATGGTATGTTTTACTTTTTAACGTCGGAGGCGTTTTATGACTAGCTGATGAAGCACTGGCGATGATTAAAGCTATGGGTAACTGCACAGCCGCTCCGCTATGTCAGTAGCTGTATCAGTATATTGTCGGAAGTCAAAGTTCACTAAACTCCTTATCTGCCCAAAATTGAAATGTTGTATTGCCCATGTCTTCCTGCCCAGAATCCTCTGCAAGCTGAGACTTCCTGAGTTTAATCCGATCGATAAGCTACGGACTACATCTGGGTAGTAAGCCGAAGTTGACGGCGTAGATATTGCGACACGGTCGCTTTCTCTGTGAGGATATCAGCACGGGCTTCCATTCCAGATTGGATAGTGTAGTTGGGCCCTTCGGCTTCCAAGAAAACCTGTTGGAGCTGTAGGGTCACTTTATAAAGGTGGCTGACCGGTAGGTTTCCGGGTATTTGCCTAGCAGGCAATGCATCTGGAGAAATGGCTACCACCTGGGCAGGCAGAGTGCCGTAGTCAGGATAAGGACAAGCGGCAGTCTTAAAAAAGTGTTGAAAAAACGGGATGTCGATCACCAACCGGGCGATCTAACGGTGTCGTCGCTCGCGTCTGTGAATAGTTCATGATTTCCTCAGAACCGTTCAAGTGGCGTCACTTTCAGCCAGAAATTATCTTACTGACGGTGTGATGATCTACGCTGTAGCCTGAGCGACCGGGATTGGAAGGAAATGATGTGAGAGCGGGGCGTGAAGGTCGAATGAGCCCAGGGTAATGACAGTGGATAAGAATGCGGCTTATCCGCCTGCGCTCGATGAGATAAAGAAAGATAAATCCTTGCCCAAAGCGACGGGAACCCAGCAGGTCAAGGATTTGAACAATATTGCCGAGCAAGATCACCGATTCATAAAACAGCGCACTAAGGCTGGCCTAGGGTTTGCTTCATTCAACACTGCCCGACGTACGCTCAAAGGGTATGAGGCGGTGAACATGATTTGTAAGGGCCAGATTAACGGTGCCGAAAAAGGAGATGTCATGGGACAGATCTCTTTCATCAATGAAATCTTCGGAGTGGCTGTGTAATGGGGAAGATATCAATAGTGATATTTTCTTCTCAGTTATTTTTTTGCAACAGAGTCGTTTGATCTGCCCTAATGGCACTAACTAATAACCTTATATTTAACGGCTTAGTATAACAATCTACTTCTTATGATTGCCACCTCAATGAAGATTTTCTTGATTTCTTGCACACAACCAGGATATTTATGCACCGACTACACCGGGGTATGAAGCGACCTAAAAATCTAATATACGGCAGCCTTCTGTATATCTACCCTCTACACGATACTACCCTGAACAAAATAATTACGCTGAAACTTTCTACATAAATATCCCAGGGAGCAAATTGCCCCGAAAGTTTCCGTATAATTGCAAAATTTTGCACAGGGATTGGTGCGTAATATTTGATGCACGCATACAATGATGCGCACATAGAGACCGTAATTTGATTCGCTATGTGTCATCTCAGCCTAATGAGTTGTAATTTCTTTGGCGGACACCAGTGCTAAATTAGACAATGTGATAGCGACAGATATGCCGGAATTATTAGAAAACTTGCCAAAAAGTGTTACTGACCAAAGTGTTACTGGTCTAAACAATTCGATAATAGTGGAGCTAAATGATCTGACAACAAATCCTAACAACTATGACTTTTTCACTTTTAGACCTAATCTGGAAAAGTTAATTCTTTCTGGATCTGCAGATGCTGAGCATATCAGCATTTTATGGTACACCATTCCTGATGGCACCGTTGGGGAGCACTACCATGCCATGACCGAGGCTGTATTTACTATCGATGGCACCCAGCGTGATGCTAAGGGGGTTTACCCCACGGGTTCGCTTTACTTTAATCCGCCTGGAAGCCGACATGAAATTTCTCAGAGCACTGGCTTTTTCATTTTGGCTTACGCCTCGCCACCTGACTTTGCCGGTAACAACTTGATTGAAGAATACACACCGATTCAAATCAATACCGCTGTTAGCGATCTCGCAAGCCTCTTTCCATTCGAGAACAAATATTCATTCGAGCATGAACAAGACGGTCTGTGGATATATGATGTGCCCCTAGATCCACGCGGAGGCATAAGTTCTCAGTTCATTAAGAGTACATCTTCTCAAAGTTATCAGTACCAGGGTAACTATTTGCTTGTACTTAAGGGAAGCTGCTATATAGATGGCTCCATATTCCATGAGAAAATGTTGGTTGTCGCAACTACCGTAGAAGCTCAGTCTTATGAAGTCAGTGCAGATGAAAATTGTGGTTGCTTGGTGTTAGGTCTGTCTTTTCTCAGTGAGACCTCTCAGTAACGTCTCTCAGTGACGCCCTCTAGTAACACTTTCGCTCGTGTCTCGGTGTCTTGGGCTGGCAATAACGCTATTTAATGATTTTTGGGAGGCGAAACGCTGTAAGTATTGAAACCTCGTATTAATTATTGTCAATCGACTAACGAATCTACGTCGTTTCAGCCGTTACTTTCAGTAAAATGCCTAGGTAGGATAGGCCTTAGGCTTATTCTGTCGGATCTATATTTATTGCCGGAGTAATAACTAGTTCGACAGAGGCTATAGAATGTAGCTACATTGTAGTTGCAGGCCAAGAGGTCTTTAATTACAGCAAAAAAAACGGACTGGCGTTATCTATTTTTTCTAAACTGCTTGCAGAACATAGAATGTATAACCATAGGAGCTGCTGAATTTTTGGAATAGTCTCATTTCTTCTTCAGTTTCACGAATAACGGATTGATGGCTGGGGGAGATTTCGAGCAGCAACTGCATTCGCTTACGGAGCGGTTCGTAATAATTGAGCCACCAAGCTCGACTCGGCAGCCGATGTGTAGAAAGGACGCTAAAGCCAGACCTACTGGCTTTAGCGACATTCTCAGCCTCAGTCCCCATCATTGGATAGGCGTTTTGCCAATAAGCGCTAGCAGGCTGTGGCGCATTATCCGTTAACCAGCTGATCTCCGATATGACGGCAATGCCATGGTTCGTAAGCAGTGGTCGCCAGATTTTAAGAGCTTGCTCAAACCCAAGATGATAAGCAGCTCCTTCAGACCAAAGCAGGTCAATCGAGCCCTCTGGCCAATCGAGCTGAGCCATGTCACCTTGAATCGGAATGATGACATGCTCAAGCGTAAGCTGTTTGCGCGAGTTTTGAGTTCATCGATAAAAACCGAGGAGACATCTACTGCCTTGACGGTGCTCTGGTAGTGTGTGGCTAGTAGCAATGCGCTAGCACCGCTGCCACAGCCGAGATCAGCTATTCGTGGCTTGGGAGGTAAAGTAACAAGACTGTTCAAAATATTGCGCGAGAAATCAGAGTCACCCGGCCCTTTGCGATCAAGTCCACGGTGTAATTCAATTAAAGCGGCAATATATTTGGTTTGAGAGTCTGTATTCATGGTAGTACCCAGAGATTTTTGCTGTTTAATGGCTAAAGTAAAAGGGACATAAACAGGGTTAACTCTGGGTTGGGTTGTTGCGACTATCGATGTTCTCAGATGGGCGATCGCGTGGTTGATGGGCGTAAATGACTGAGGTGGGGGGCACCTCTCTTGTAAAGTAGCGACCCATCAAACCGTAGCTGACTAAGCCAAGGCTTTCTCTGAAGATTAAAAAACGCCTGGTAATAGCGCTGGTACCAGGGGCCAGCGGAATCATGTGGGGAATCACCTTAAAGCCAAAGCTCTCGAAAGTGAGAAGCGATCGCAGCATATGCGGCGGGTCGGTAATTAAAATTATTTTGCGCACCCCTTGGGGCCACAAAATCGCCGTCGTAAACGCTGCATTTTGTTCAGTGGTCGCTGAGCAGGGCTCCCCGGAAACTGCTTGAGCGGGTACTGCTGGCCGCACCAAACCAGCAATCAACGGTGCATCAATCCGGCCACTGCTAAAAAGCAGCGGGGCTCGCTGCTTTTGCCAAAGAACCTTGGCCGCCTGCGCCCGTACCGGATTTTGCAAAGGCCCTCGCCCCAAAACCACAATAGCGTCAGCCTTTTCACCAGAATCAGGTGGCACAAAGCTCACCAATAGCCGATTGCCTACATCCATAAATACAGGCGATAGGATCAGCAAATAACCCACCATTAAGCATCCGCTCAATATCACAGAAGGCTTCTTCCAACGGCTTTGGTGCAGCACCCAAGGCCATACGGCCAAACCCAATAGCGCTAAAAACACCAGCCCCGGCTGAGACAGTATGCCTGTCAGCGCCCAGCTTGCATGGGCCCAAGTCTGGGTAGGCGATACTTCCTGGCAAAGGTCAGGATCTAACATGCTCAAGATAATCTCCCAAAGCTGAAACAATTGGCGGTAGTTTCCCCAGCTAAGTTCTGACATATTAATTAATATTTGTCAGTATTTAACCTTTCATTTCAATGTTCGGGTGACAAAATGCTCAGTTTAGGCGATACCCACACGTTAGGCGATACCCACACGTTAGGCGATACCCACAAGCTTTTCGCTCAGTTCCCATAGCCGAGCAGCCTTGTTCGCATCAGCGGCCTCATTAGACACTTCCTGACAAAACGCCTCACGATTTTTATCTTGGCGGTTGCCCAGCTCCAGTACACGCCCGATTTATCAAATCCTTCGTCAGCCACGACTTTAGCTACACGCTCGCCTGATTCTTCCTCAGTGACATAGCCGCCGGTAATATTTTTTTGAAAAATCGGGAAAATAATTTGAAATAGCTTAGGCGCATCTCTAAACAGATCAGATTCAGCCACACAGCCCGGATACAGCGCATTAAAAATAATGCCCGTATCTTCGTGGTAGCGGCGGTGCATTTCTAGCATGGTCAGCATATTGCATAGCTTGCTGTCTTTATAGGCTTTACCCGGTTTGAACTTTTTGCCATCAATCATCGCGATCGGTGCTTTAAAGCCCAGTTCCATACCCTTTAGCTCACCAAGATCGGGCGGTGCTGGAATCGGAATTTTGCCACCGAGTTCTTTTGGGTTTGCTGTCACAGTGCCCAAAGTTACCAGTCGAGGTTCAGGGTGAGAAGACTTTTTCATATCTTCTAGCAACAGGTTGCACAGCAAAAAGTGACCCAGATGGTTAGTCGCTACACTAATTTCATAGCCGTCTTCGCTACGTTCGGGTGATTTCAGCCGAGGTTTGTACACCGCCGCATTGACCACGAGCGCGTCTAAAGAACGACCTGAAGCACGAAAGTCTTCGACAAATTGCCTAACGCTTGCCAGTGACGCTAAATCTAAGGCCAAAATGCTATAGCTTTCAGGAGCCATCCCAACCGCTTGCGCGACCTGCTTGGTTTTTGGCAAATTGCGGCAAGCCATGATGACGTGCCAGCCTCTTTGGGCGAGTGCTTTGGCAGCGTATAGCCCAACACCGGAGGAGGCTCCTGTAATAATTACGTTACGGCTTTGCGACTGTTCCATAGGGCGTTAAGCGTGGACACTTCAAGGTGATTGACTACTATTAATCATGCTGCCATATCAGTGTCTTAATGCAACCAACCGTTATTTTTTGCAAAGTACGGTGAGTGTTGAATACCTATCTCAGTTAGCGGCTGTTAGCAAAGGTGCCACCTGGGAGCCAAGCCAGTGGGTGGTTTCTAGTGCACCTGTTCTAGCTGTTGGGCCAATTGCGCTGATAAGGCCAACAGCAAATTTTCTCGGACTTGTTCTTCGAGCGCAATATAGCCAGAGAGGGTGCTCAGCAAGGCCAGATATTTTTCAATGCTGTAAGTGGACTGGCAGCGTTGAATCGTAACGCGGCTAGGCTGAAAAAAACCAGAGTCGTTTACGGTGTTTGCAAGTGTCTCGAAGTTGTGCTGGTAGTAAGCTTGGGTGCGATATTGTTCTTGACCCATGTCAGAAAGCTGGTAGCGATCATAGATGGGTTGTAGGGCATGGCAAATTTCTGCGCTGGGCTGGGGTGGCGTTGCCCATAGCAAAATGAGTGAACCTCCTGGTTTAAGCGCTGCGGCTGATTTTTGGCAGGCCGTATCGGGGGAGAGCCAATGAAAGGAGGTGGCGGCGAGCACCGCATCAAATTGTTGTGTATTGAGCGGATACTCTTCGAAGGTGCTGTTGTAAATGTTGACGTTTGGATAATCTTTGCAGGCTTGGCGGGCTAAGGCACAGGCGGCTGAACTCGGTTCTATCGCTGTAATTGTTAAGTTTTTGGCTGCTAAGGCGGCGGTTGCAATCCCTGGCCCACAACCCACTTCTAGAACAGAAGCTGACATTGAGCCTGGTGAAGCATCGGCTGCGCTGAGTTTTGCCTGTGCGATGACCTGCTCAATCAGAGTATTCGGATAGCGGGGTCTGGCCCATCGATAGGCAGTTGCAACTTGGCTATACCAGTGACGACGCTCTGCTAGGCTGTGATGCTCATCAAAATTTTGGTACCACGACTGCCAGTTACTATCCTGCCAGTGGTTATCTGTAAAGGCTGCCATAAATGGATTTATCTAGCGTCAGTTCGGTTTAAGCGGTAGGCGGCAATTGGTCAGGCTCATTCTAATTCAAGTCCAGGCTTTTGGGGTTGGCGACTACAGGCGATTGAAGGGGTAAACCATCTGCGAAAGTATAGCTTCTGTCGAGTGAGTTAGGACAATAGTCATTCTCCTCGGAGAGGCTCCGCCAACGCTGGAAGCCTTGACGAGCAGCAGCTTACTCGACGAGCAGCGGTGAGAAGACCCTGCGTCGTCGTACGGCGCTAAGGAATGCTCACCAAGACAAGGAATGCTGACTAAGACAAGGAATGCTCACCAAGACAAAGTAAGAATGCATCCTTACTTTCTATAACTGTCTTTGTGCCTATGTTTGAATATCCACGATGCCCATCATACCTTGATCTTCATGGTCGAGGATATGGCAGTGATAGACTGTCTGGCCCGCAAAATCTTCAAATTTTATTCGCAAGGTGACGCTCTCGTAGCTGCCGATAGCGACAGTATCTTTCCAGGCTCTAAAAGGTTCTGGTTGACCGTTGCGTTCAATCACCTGAAAGCGATTGGTATGTAAATGAAAAGGGTGGGCCATACTTGCTCTGTTGATGATATGCCAATCTTCAACTTGGTTAAGGCGCACATGGGTATTGACTCGGCCCATCACAAAAGACTGACCATTGATTGTAAATCCAGTTGAACCAGCAGAACGATCAATGCCATGATCGAGCACAAATTCACGATGTATTTCGGGCTCGGGCAAAGGCTCGACGGGGATAAGTTGTTGGGGGAGCAGGAGCGGCGCTTTGCGATCGCTGGGTTGGTATTGCAGGGTTGCAATCGTCGCGTGCTTTGGTAGTACGATGCCTGGCATTTGCCGAGCCGCTTCTCCCATAGACTCAATCATCTCGGAGAGCCCGCGATCATAGGGTACGCTCACAATCTCGTAGTTGCCGGGTTCTCTACTGCCCGGAATCAGTAGCTCGGCGCGTTCGCCGGGAGATAGCAAAAGGGTTTCAAGCTCAATCGGTTCTGCGATCGCACCTCGATCTGTTGCGATCAAAAACCAGGGATGGTCTGGTAACCGAAGTTGGTAAACGCCCGAGGCTGAAGCATTGATTAACCGTAGCCGCAGCAGCCCATTGTGAGGAAGTTTAACCATTGGATTTTGCTGACCGTTTGCCGTCAGCAAACGACCTTCTCGCCCCCATCGCTTGGCCAACGTCGAGAGATTTTGAGAACCGCCCTGAAGCTTCGGCTCAAAATCTTTTAGAACCAGTAGCGCTTCCGCTGCCTGTCGAATTTCAGGAATATCGTCGAGCGCGCCTCGGACGATTAGCGGCCCTGCTAATCCGTCGAATACCTGCGAGGCTACCTGGAGATGGTAGTGGGGATGGTACCAACCTGTAACAGCAGGATGAGTTTTAGGAATTTGGAACTCATAAGTGTAGCGTTCTCCTGCTGCCACCTCTCGAAAAACATCATCGACTTCAGGTGAAATATGCAAACCGTGATAGTGCAGATTAGTTGGGCTGCTCAGATGATTAACGAGGGTAAGCCGAACCACATCGCCTGTACGCACTTCGAGAACAGGGCCGGGGACTTGGCCGTTATAAGCAAGCAGATTCAAAGGTTTTCCGGCAATGGTCTGCGTTTGTGATGTTGCCGTCAGCGATAGTGCTAGCAATCCTTCTGTGCTAGCAATGGCAATTGGTTGGCCGCCCGTCCGGGGGCTCGCTGTATCATAGCGAGCATTTTTGCGAGGGGTTTCGCCACTGCACTGAGACAAGAGTGAAACACTCGCCGTTGCCGCGGCTAAGTCAATGAGGTGACGGTTAAATTGGCGACGTTTCATTGGCACCTGCGATTTATGGGCGACTGCTATCAAGATCTATAGCTCTGGTCGCTGGGCTGAGGTACAGCGTGTTGGCTAAAACCATGACGTGACAGCAGGTCAAGCGACGCGCGTGAACCCGTTGGCGTAGCCTCGCCGTCGGCGTTATGTATCCGGCACAGACTATTAATCCGGCACAGGCTATTAATCCGGCACAGGCTATTAGTCAATCACGATCCTACAGAATATAGCTGATTAAGTCAGCGTTCCAACAGCTATGCTTGAACATCAATAATGCCCATCATTCCTAGTTCTTCGTGATCAAGAATATGGCAATGATAAACACTTTTGCCTGGAAAATCTTTAAAGTGAATGCGAATGCGAAGCGTTTCACCACCACGGACTAAGACCGTATCTTTCCAGGCAGGATACGGTTCCGGACGACCATTTCGGCTCACAACTTGAAAAGGTGCGGCATGGAGGTGAAAAGGGTGATCCATCCTATCTGCATCTACATTGGCAATCTCCCATTCTTCGATCGCACCGAGCGAGACAGGAATGTCTGTACGGTTTTCGCGATAGGTTTTGCCATTGAGCGTAAACGCCATCCCCCCTATCAATGACATCCGCATAGAGAGTTCTATGCGCCTTGTATTCTCCGCTGTAGGCAGAGGTACAACGGGAATGAGCTGCGCCGGTAGGGAAGAAACTTCAGCGCCAGCATTGCTAAAAGTGAGGGTTGCTAGCGGCATCACACCGTTACTTTCAGTCGGCTCCATACCCATATTATCCATCATCCCTCTCATAGCGTGCCCCTCATTCCTCATCATCCCCATCCCGCCTCTGTCGTATGGCAAATTGAGCAGGCGATATGAGCCAGAAGTCCCATTCGATCGAATCAACACATCTGCTCTTTCTCCAGGTGTTAGCAGCAGTTCTTGGAGTTCAACAGGTGCCGATAGCGAACCACCATCCGTTGCAATTAAGTGCATAGAATGCTGTTCAAGTTGTAAGCGATAGAACCTTGAGCTTGAAGCGTTTAGTAATCGCAAGCGAAGCAACCCATTGGCTGAACGGGTAATATTAGGCTCAACCTGCCCGTTTATCGTCACCAGCGAACCTTCCCGGCCCATCATCAATGCCATTCGATTTAAAGCAGCGATATTTCCCGCCTCGTTGAGCTGAAAGTCTTTAAGGGCGATAAATTCTTCTTGAGCGGCCTTCACTTCAGGGATCTCGTCTAGAGGGCCGCGTATGATAAAAAAACCAGAAAGCCCAGCAAAGAGCTGATCAGCCACAAAACCATGGCGGTGAGGGTGATACCAAAATGTGCCTGCCGGGTGATCTTTAGGAATCGTAAACTCGTAGGTAAAGCTTTCACCGGGTGCCACACTCAAAAAGACATTATCAGCATTGCCGCTGTGTGAAATATTTAGCCCGTGATAGTGAAGGTTTGTCGGGTCTGGCAGATTGTTCGTCAATCGAATCCGAACCGTATCACCTGGTTTTGCTTCTAGCCTTGGCCCAGGTACTTGTCCGTTATAGGCCATTAGCCTAGCACGCTTACCGTCCAAGTCAATGGTTCGATAGCTCGCTTCCAAGTCTACCTCTAAAAGACCGTCACTGCTGGTATAGACAGGGTTGACAGAGGATTGCCCAGAAGACTGAGCTACCGTTTGAGTTTCACTAACCTCAGACGAGAGTATAGCGCTGCGTCTGCACTGGGCGAGTAAAACAGCACCGGCACCAGCGGCACTGACAGAGAAGAAATGCCTACGTTTCATAACTCGCGGGTGGATTAGTGATGGGGGAGCGCTAGATTTTTATTCTAAGTTTTATTTGGGGTTTTATTTGGGGTTTTATTTGGGGTTTTATTTGAACCTTTAGTGTGACAGCCAGTCGTGAAATAGGTATGAAATCAAGGATTGACTCCGTAGTCTACTAGAGACTGTAGACTAGCTTGCCAAAGGCTTTAAACTAGTAGTGAGCTTGGTAAGGAGAGCAGATTTATGACGATTGAAACACGTCTAAAAATCGGTGAAGTGGCTAAGCAGACGGGCGCTGCTGTAGGTGCTCTGCGCTACTACGAAAGCCTGAACTTATTGGCGTCTGAGCGGGGTGAGAACGGCTATCGCTATTACAATTTGGACGCAGTGCAGCAGGTGCGGTTCATCAAAAAGGCGCAGTCCTTGGGGTTTTCGTTAGAAGATGTTGGCGATATTCTCAATGTTTACAAAAAAGGCAATGTGCCTTGTGATTTGGTACAGTCGCGTCTGCAAGAGAAAATCGATCAGCTTGAGGCTCAAATTCAAGAGATGAGCGCATTTAAGCAGGAACTAGAGCAGTATCGAGATCGCTGGGCATCCGCTCAGCTTCAGCCTCAGCCAGGAGACATTTGTCCGTTAATTGAAACAATATCTCTGTAGTTAGGGCTTATTGCAAGATAATTGCAAGATATAGGCTCACAACTTTAGCACGTGAGTGATGTGTTGTTGTTCTCTCGAATAGATGGCGAACAGCACTGCTATCAAAACGGCTAAAGCACTTCTGTTTTGCTCTTCAGCCATGCTAGGTGACATGGCTGAAGAGATAGCTGCACTTGCAACGTCAAAAGCAATGAATCTGACTGTCAATTTACGGTTGATTGTCAAGTTTTAGTCAGATAGTCAGATAGTCAGATAGTCAGATGTCAAGTTTAGTCAGATGTCAAGTTTAGTCAGATAGTCAGATGTCAAGTTCAGATAGTGAAGCTGCTTTAGGGTGAAGCCGCTTTAGATTTAGAAAATGGATGAGGGGAAAGTTTAAGCCAAGGGGAACAATCGAGTCAGATCGTTTTTAGTTTTTTGATGGACAGGTTTATACTGAGGCTTGAGCGATATAGCCTAATGGGGATAGATCGCTTGATTGATAGGGCGCTTAATCGACGGATACGTTTCGCACACTGGGTTCAGCTTTTGGGTTCAGCTTTTGGGTCAAGCTTTTGGGGAACATGACACCCCGAGTAAACGACATATCAATGTAATGTGCATGTGCCAAATTCTGTAATGCTCAACTTCTCTTTGAAACTCGTTTTCAGCCTCTGCGGATGTATGAGCCTGGTAGGCTCTCTTGTGCTACCGCTCTCTGCTGCAGCACAAGAAGACGGCGCACTTCCCAATTTGTCTGGCCAATCGTCTAACACGCCTTCTCGTTCGAGTCCTAGTTCGAGCCCAAACTCCAATCAAGATTTCGGGCAGAATTCTAGCTATGTACTCGGCCCTGGTGATCGACTCTCTTTAGTCTTTTTCAATGTCCCTGAGTATAATGGCGAAACCCAAGTTGCTATCGATGGTTCATTAAATCTGCCGTTGATTGGCCGGTTACCGGTTACCGGACTAACCCTACAAGATGCCACCCAAGCTATTGGGATGGCTTACCGCTCTTACCTTAAAACGCCTTTGGTAACCCTGGATTTGATAGTGCCTCGCCCTATCCAAATTGGGATATCAGGAGAAGTGAATCAGCCCGGTGCTTATGAGATTTCGCTGATGGATGGCGAACTGGGCACCGCTGTAGAATGGCCTACAGTGATCGAAGCCATTCAGTTGGCTGGTGGTATTACTGACAAAGCCAATGTTCGGCAAGTTGAAGTGAGTCGCATTCAGCCCGGCGGCAGAGAGCAAGTCATGGTGTTAAACCTTTGGGAGCTTTTGCAAACGGGCCAAATTCAAGATGATATCACTCTGCGCCATGGGGATGCGATTAGGATTCCGACTGCTGCAGCCCTTACTGCTGAAGAGCTTACCCAACTTTCAGCAGCTAATTTTCGCCGTCTTCTATTCGTGTAACGGTCGTCGGTGAAGTAGCTGCTCCTGGGACATTAGAAATTTCTCCTAACGCCCCACTCAATCAGGCGCTGCTCGCGGCAGGCGGATTTGACCCCCGTAGAGCCGATGTCAGTGCGGTTGAGTTGGTTCGACTTAACCCAGATGGAACGGTTTCTCAGCGGACTATTCCGGTTGCTTTTGATGAGGGTATCAATGAAAATACCAATCCGTCACTGCGTAATAACGATGTGATTGTGGTAAATCGTTCAGGGCGAGCTACGTTTTCTGACAATGTAGATGGTTTGTTAGGCCCTATTGGGACTATTTTGTCTCCTTTTAGGCTGCTGGTTGATTTGTTTGACTAGCTCTGTTTGATCAACGGCGGAAACATGAGGCGGTAGGGAAAAGGCGCGAGAGGGGAATTTTATGCAGGCAGAAAATACAGAGATAGATTTGGCCCACTACTGGCGAATTTTGAGACGACAGTGGTTGCCTGCGCTCTTTGCTTTTGGGGTGACTGCGGCGGCGGTTGGTACAGTTGGTTTTTTAAAGGACCCTCTGTATACGGCTGAGGGAAAAGTGCGGGTCAAAAGGCAAGACGATACCTCAGTATTGGCCGGATTGGCAGATGAGCGTGGCAAGTTGAGTTCTCTAGATGGCATCAGCAATCCAATTTCGACAGAAATTGGGCTAATGCGTACGGTACCGGTGATTAGGGAGACGATTGAGCGGCTTAATCTACGAGATGCTGAGGACGAACTTGTCGATCCTCAGGCGTTGTTGTCTAAGCTGGATATCACGCATGAGTCGGAAACCGATATTTTGCAGGTGGTGATTCGCCTAGAAGAGGCTGAAATCGCCAAATATGCGGTGGATACGCTGATGGCGGTATATTTGGAGCAGCATTTACGGGAGAATCGGGCTGAGGCGGTGGCTGCTCGTGAGTTTATTGAAAAGCAACTGCCGGATGCTGAGCAGCGAGCGCTACAGGCTGAAGCGGCGTTACGTGATTTTAAAGAGCGCAATCAAATCGTTGCTTTAGATGAAGAAACGACTAAAACAGTGTTCGCTTTGAGTGATGTCACTGACAAAATTACGGATATTAACTCCCAGCTCTCAGATACGCAGGCTCAGTTTAATATTTTCCGCGATCGCGTTGGTCGCAATCCTCAAACAGCCCTAGCCGCCACTGCAGTTAGCCAATCAGAAGGGGTTCAGCAGGTTCTTCGTGAGTATCAACAGGTAGAATCTGAGTTAGCCACTGAGCGAGTTCGCTTTCAAGATCAGCACCCTACGATTGTAGATTTACAAAATAGGCTCGATAACCTATCTCAATTGCTGAGCGATCGAGTGGGTGATGTTGCTATTGAGTCTGGCAATGTGCCTACCAACCTGCAGCTCGGCGAGGCTGAAATTGATTTAGTCGGTGACTATATCCGGTTAGAAGCTCAGCTAAACGGTCTGCGTAATCAGGCACAGGTACTCCTTTCAGCCAGAGATTCCTATGCCAATCGGGCCAATATATTGCCTCAATTAGAGCAAGAGCAACGCCAGCTAGAGCGTCAGCTAGAAGCCGCTCAATCAACCTATAGCCTGCTACTCCAAAGACTGCAAGAAGTTCTGGTGGTAGAAAATCAAAACGTTGGCAACGTTCGGATTATTCAGCCTGCTGAGGTATTGGGTGCGAGCTCACCTTTGAATCTGTATTTGGCGGCTGGTACGATGCTGGGCACGCTGATGGCGATTTCGGTGGCCTTTTTGTTAGCCGCGCGTGATAAATCGATTAAAAGTGTCGAGGATGCCAAAGACAGTTTTGGCCTATCTGTTTTGGGGATTATCCCTAGCTTTGGCGAAACCGGTGCGATCGCACGCCGTCGGGGTAACGATGAGCGCATGATTCCGCGAGTTGTGGTCTCCAATGCCAACTTTTCTCCCTACAGTGAAGCGTTTCATATGCTTCGCAACAATCTCAAGTTTTTTAGTACTGAAAACCCACCTAAAACTATCGTGGTGACCAGTTCAGTGGCCAATGAAGGCAAGTCTACCGTGGCCAGTAATTTGGCAGCCTCTATGGCTCAAACGGGCCAACGGGTACTGCTCATTGATGCTGATTTAATTCGTCCGATCCAGCATTGGGTGTGGCAAATCCCTGATCAAATGGGCACGGCAAACGGCACGGCCAGTGGTTCAGCCAGCGGTGCTAGAAGTGGCTTAAGCGATATGTTAGCCGGTCAGAGTTCTTTGAATCATTCGATTACAGAGGTCATGCCCAACCTGATGGTGATGCTGGCGGGAACGCCACTGCCCAACCCTGTGGCCCTACTCGATTCCCAGCGGATGCTCAAGCTGCTAGAGGTTTTTCAGGCTCAATTTGACTATATTATTCTCGATTCGCCGCCGCTCAGTGGCGGCGCCATCACCTCGGTGCTAGGAAAGATGTCGGATGGGTTGCTATTAGTGGTCAGACCCGAGATCGCCGATGCGGCCAGCGCTAATTATTGCAAAGAGCTGATTGAGCGATCGCACCAAAATGTTTTAGGCATCGTCGTCAATGGCACCTTACCCGAGTATGAACCCTACGGCGTTTCTCCGCGAGAAAATGCTTACCGGGTGGGGGCCTCTTCTGCCCATGCTGATATTGACATCTCGGCAGATGTGATGAAAGTGGATGCCACCTCTGGCAGTCGTTAACGATCAGCTCCATTGGCGATCGCCCGACGGCGGCTAATAATGTTTCGTGCTGTGGATGTGATCTAAAAAACCCCATGAAAGCCTTAATTGTAAGTACTTCTGACACCGATGGCGGTGCCGCGCGAGCAGCTTTTCGGCTGCATCAGGGATTGCAGCGCACCGAAGCGATTGCCGACAGGCTGGTTTCGCAAATGTTGGTGCAGGTCAAGCAAAGTGATGATGCACAGGTGATCGGCGGCAAGGCCACCTCTGGGCTGACCCAGGCCCAGGCAGGACTCCGGCTGACATTGGATCAACTGCCGCTGAAAAAATACCGTCAGCGCCCGGAAACAAAATTTTTCGCCGCAGTGGTTAGGCGATGGCGTGGCTCGCCAAGTGCGTCAGCTTGCGCCAGATGTGGTGAATCTACATTGGGTCAATAATGGCTTTGTCCAAATTGAGACCTTGGCCAAATTACCGCAGCCTATCGTCTGGACGCTGCATGATATGTGGGCATTTACCGGCGGATGTCATTACGATCAAGGGTGCGATCGCTACCAAGAGCGCTGTTACAGTTGTCCCCAACTCCAAAGCCATAACCCCAAAGACCTCGCCCATAGGATCTGGCAGCGCAAGCTCAAAGCCTTTAAGGGCCTTAACCTAACCATTGTCACCCCTAGCCAGTGGCTACAAAATGCGCCCAATCCAGCACGCTTTTGAACCAACACAGAGTCGAGTGCATTGCCAACGGCATTGATCCTGCCGTTTATCGGCCCATGGAGAAAAAAGTCGCCAGAGCAGCGCTGAGGCTGCCACAAGACAAGCAAATAATTTTATTCGGTTCCCTGATGGCGACGAGCGATCAGCGCAAAGGCTTCCCCCTTTTACAAGCGGCACTGCAGCACTTGAGTCACACCGAACTAGCTGAGACAGTAGAGGTGGCTATCTTCGGGGCCAGTGAACCCAAAGATCCGCCCAAATTTGGCTTTAAGACCCATTATCTAGGCAGTTTTAGTGACGATCTCTCACTCTCTTTTGTCTATTCAGCCGCAGATATTTTTGTCTTGCCCTCTGTCCAAGAGAACCTAGCGAATACGGTCATAGAAGCATTAGCCTGTGGGGTACCTTGCCTCGCGTTTGATATTGGTGGGATGCCCGATATGATCGAGCATCAAAACAACGGATATTTGGCAAAGCCCTACGAGGCACAGGACTTAGCGGCAGGCATGAGATTTATTTTAAAGGATGCCTCACAGCAAAATATACTGTCAAAACAGGCGAGAGAAAGCGTCATCACCCAATTTACGCTAGCTATTCAGGCAAAGCGATACGCTTGGCTCTTTCAAGAGGTGGCCCTTTCTGATTCGACCGATGAAAATTAAAGCTGAAGATTTTCTGACACCCCTATTTTGCTTTTACTTAGTCACCTCAGTCCATGTGGTGGCAGAAACGCCGAGCGTCAATTCATTTATCAGATTGTTTCGGCTAGCCACCATTCCTTTTTTGCTGTTCACTATTGTGGCGTTGCTGCCTCGGCAGACCATGCAAAAATGAAACATCTGATGCCATTGTGCTTACCGCCGATCATTTTACTGTCTATTAATTTGCTGCAGCTTGTGGCATTGCCCGAGGCGGTTTTACCAACCCACGCTACTGGTAGCGTTAGGTTCACCACTTGGTTTTTACTCTACTTTGCGATTATCCTCTCGCTTAATCCCATCACCGTTGAACAAATCAAAAAAAGCATTGGATGGATGTTATTGGTCATCTTTGCCGTAGGTATTTTGCGATATCCGAGCATCGTTTTACAGGCCGGTGGCAGCCTAGGCAGTGCCTTGTCTAACTACGGACAGTTAGGCGAAAGACTGCAGCTTTCAGGCATTTTTGGCAGTGCCAACGAAGATGCCAATGGCTTTGTCACCATATTGCCCTTGGTGCTGCTGTGGATTGAGCAACAAAAGGGCATCAAACGAGGGCTACTGCGGTGGACGCTCTTAATTTATTTTCCATTGGTGCTTGTTTTAACGGCACCAGAACCGCTTTATTAATATCTTTACCCTTGTTGACGACTTGGTTTTATTGGCGGATTTCACTCTATCGGTTTTTGTGCATTGCCGGGCCGTTAGCGCTGCTTGGTGCCGGAATGGCAGCAGCAAGTGAAACCATTGTGAATCGTTTTTTTGCGGCAGAATCTCAAGGTGGTGGAACGTTGGGCTGGCGGTTAGAGCACGCCTGGGTACCCACGATCAACTATACGATGGAGCATTCACCGCTGTTTGGTTTTGGTTCAAGGGGATGGGAATTTGTGGCTGAGCTATTAAACGTTATTGACCCCTTGACCGATGAAGTTGTCCCTTCTCATAGCGGATACGTTTGGGCTTTTGTCGCTTGGGGAGCGCTAGGCGCTTTGACCTATGTGGGGTTTTTGGTTGTACTGTTGTTCGAGGCTTTCAAGCTCTCTATGGTTAAAAACAAAGAGGTGGCAACCACAGGAAGGGCCTTACTCTGTTCGGTGGTGGGTTACTGTTTGTGGGCCTTTATCTCAAATGTTATGTGGCCCCAAGGATGGCTGATTTTGATTTCATTGGCCATTTTGATCGCTTGCTTGAAGGTGACGGCTCTGACCACACTAGAGGATACGTAGAGGATACGTAGAGGATGTGTAGAGGATGTGTAGAGGATATGGCCTGTGATCCCTAATGGTGAGTCCTGGCGATCAATTTTGTTGTTTTGATTTTGTTGTTATCTCCCCTTTTAAGCCTGATTTTTTAATTTATCGATTGTTGAAAACACATGACTGAAAACACGCGGCTCGCTGAAAAATCAAGTCTTGCGCCATCTTTAGCGGTGCTTTTAACCTGCTATAACCGGCGAGAGCAAACCTGTGAGTGCTTGGCGGCTTTGCATCAGCAAGGCACTCGTTTTGATGTGTACTTGGTCGATGACGGCAGTACGGATGGCACCACTGCGGCCGTTAATCGTCAGTTTCCCCAGGTGAATGTCATTCAAGGCAGCGGCAGTTTATTTTGGGGCGGCGGTATGCATTTGGCCTTTGCTGAGGCGCTTAAGGCAGACTATGACTACTACCTTTGGCTCAATGATGACACCATCCTGCGGCCCGATGCCTTTGCCGATTTGTTGGCCTGTCACGCTGAGCTTGCTGCTCAAAACAGGGCTAATGCGATAGTGGTGGGCTCTACCCAAGATCCACTTACGGGAGAGCCTACCTATGGCGGCGCGATTCGTACCCGCAAGTGGTACTCGAATAAGTTTGAGTTTGTCCCGTCGGGCGATCGCCTTAGCGAATGTGAAACTATGTATGGCAACTGCGTGCTGATTCCCCGTGAAGTTGCGAACGTAGTGGGCAACATCGACAAAAGCTTTGTGCATAGTTTGGGTGATTTGGACTATGGCTTGCGGGCGCAGCAGCAGGGCTGCAGCGTTTGGTTGGCCCCTGGCTACATTGGCCAATGTGCCCAAAACAGTGTCTCGGGAAGCTGGGTGGATACCCGCTTAACGCTGTTGGAGCGCTTCAAAAAGGTATTAGGGGTCAAAGGGTTTCCATTGCGGCCTTGGACCACATTTGTCAGAAGGCACTCGGGGCCTTTTTGGTTTGCTTATTGGGGTTTGCCCTATGTGCGCGCGGTGATTGGTTACCGTGACTTGGCTGCTTCGCCCACGTTTACAGAGGAGCGCTAAGTGATGAGACGCCGGTTACTGATTGTCTCAACGCTGGACTCTAAAGAACCGTTTGGAGCCTTTACCCGCCCTTTTTACTTAGGCCTGTATTTGGCTGAGCATTTTGAGGTGTGTCAGTTAGGGCTCGATTGTTCGGCGGTGGACTATGCCAGAAGTATCTCTGTGGGCGATAGGAGCCTGAGCACCTATATCAAGACTATTCGCGAGAGCATGGTCGATTTTCAGCCAGATGTGGTGTACGCCCAGGAAACCTTGCCTGCGATCGCGGCGCTGATTGCCTGTAGCTTTCCTAAAAAGCCAGCCAGCTCAAAACCTGCTGTGCCCCAAAACACCATCCCAAAACCTGCCCTTGTCTTCGATTTTCATACCCTTTCTGCCTTTGAGTATTGGAGTCGTCTATCCACTTCACCACAGCCATTGCAAGAACTTAAGCAGCTTGTCAAAACCTATCTGGCCCAGGGTCTGTTAGTGCTCTCTGGTAAACCCATTATTGCTGCAGGAAGCCCGTGGTGCAGGGAATCAAAAAATGGTTTGGTGTCAGTAGCGATCGCATTTACTGCCTAGGCAATGGCATCCCTGAAGACATTTTGAACTTTTCAGGCGAGCCAGATCCCTACCAAGCACTGCGGCCTGCCAAAATTGCGGTGGTGGTCGCTCCGAAAACGTTTCAATTTCCGACAAATGACATGTCTGTGGCGCGATCAATCGATATTGCCGAGTGCCTAACGGCCCATGCTCAGGAAATTCATGTGGTGGTGATTGGCCGAGAAGCCCCAGAAACCCATAGCAAACTGCCCAAAAATCTTTCTTTTGCCGGTTTTTTACCAAGTCGGGCAGATTTTTTGGCCCATTTGCACTACGCTGACATCGGTCTGTTACCCTTTCCTAAAGCTGCAGTGGCTGGGGGCGCGAGAAACAAGGCCATGGACTATTTGGCCTGTAAAACGCTGGTGATCTCCACGCCTGAAGGGATGAGAGGGCTAGAGGCGTTTCACCACCGTCAGCACCTATTGGTCACAGAAGATTCGGCTGCAGATATGGCCAAGACCCTATTGGCCGTTTGCCAAAATATTCAAGCTTACCAACCGCTGGCAGAAGCAGCGTTTGAGCGGGTTCAGTCGGACTATTCTTGGGCTGCGATCGCGCAAAAAGTTGCCAACATCTTAAAGCAGTAATTCAGAAAAGCAGTAATTCAGACATCTCATCGATATCAACAGGTGATCTCAAGGCAGGCGGTGTAAATCTGTGTGATTTTGCGCTGCAATGCAATGGTTGCAACAAACGATAACCGTCAGATGCCGACCCCATCAGCCAGATGTGAAAAACAGCCATATGTTCTACTTATGGAACTTTAGCAGATAAGCTTCGGTCTAATCCTGTAACGATGTCAGTACATCTACGGACAGTACATCTATGGACAGTGCGTAGACGGACGTAGGATATACGAGCCCAATCTCAAGGGTTCATCTCAAGGGCCCAATCTAAAGGGCTCATCTCAAGGGCCACGTTGAAGCCGTTACCCATGCTGCAGGAGTAGGGAAAGTTGTTATCTTCTAAAAAAATGTTGACGGTTGAACGGCCTGCTGTAGGGATCTCCCGGAAGTCGCACAGGTTTTTAGGCACTTGGCTCAACGCCCTCACGGTGATTGATCTCAACGCGCTGCTCAAAGAGGCGATTGTGACTGATGAGCGCTATGTGATTGCAAACCACAATATGCACAGCCTCTACGTGTATCATCACGATCGTAAAATGCGCGATTTTTACGCCAAGGCCGACTTTATTCATGCTGATGGCATGGCCATTGTGCTGTTAGCAAAGCTCCTAGGCTTGCCACTACAAAGAGAGCATAGAGTGACCTATGCCGACTGGGTCTATTCAATCATGGCAGAGGCCGCTCAGAACAACTGGCGAATCTTTTACTTAGGATCAAAGCCCGGTGTCGCCGAACAAGGGGCCTGCGTTCTTCGCCAAAAGCATCCGTCGCTGCAAATAGAGGTCGCTCACGGATACTTCGATGCTGATCCCAACAGTGATGATAATCAGCAAGTGGTTGAGACCATCAACCGTTACCGCCCCGATATTTTGATGGTGGGCATGAGTATGCCGCGGCAAGAACATTGGATTGCAGACAATCTAGCCGAACTAAAAACCCACGTTATTTTGCCCTCTGGAGCGGCCATTGACTATGTGGCAGGGGCTGTTCCGACCCCACCGAGATGGGCTGGCCGCTGGGGCTTAGAGTGGCTATTTCGCCTAGTCGCTGAGCCAGCGCGTCTATGGCAAAGATATTTAGTTGAGCCTTGGTTCATTCTCAAGCTGTTGTTGTTTTAAATCTTGAACTTGAGTATTTCATCCAATACTTATTAAGCCGGGTTCCTAGTCTATCGCTCTGGAAGTATCACCATGTATCGCAATGTCCTCAAAACTAAGCATCCACATTTGCTAGAAGCTAGCCACCCAAGCGATTTGCGTTCACCGCAAATTTCAACATTTCGGAAAGGAACAGTGTTTAAGTGGCTGCGATTTTCTTCTTTACTCATGGTCGATTCGCTATTTTTAGCGTTGGCTTGGCTCGTGTCTAATCACTTAAGCACACCCATGGATTCACCTTGGCGATTAGAGGTCAACCCTTACGCTGTGCTCCCTGTGGTTGGCACTATCGTCAGTATTATGGCGGCTAGAGGGCTCTATGCAGAAGGCGATAAACGACGCGACTACCGGGGACTGGTCAAGGCAGTCATTTTGGGTAATGCGCTGCTGCTGCTGATAGCGTTTTTCTACGCGCCCGATCAGTTTGTATCGAGATCTCATTTTTTATATTTTTATCGCTGAGTATATTATCGACCTGTCTGGCTCATTTTTTGATTGATGTGGCCACTAGGCTGCTGCGTCAAAAGGGCGTAATTAACTATCCGGTATTTGTGGTGGCGGATGCTGTGGATAAAGAGCGGGCAGTTGAGCTGATCAATCGTGAGAATCGCTACATTATTCAAGGTGTTTTATCGGCGCGATCGCTAGATCGCAGTGAGCGAGCAGCCACCTTTGCAAGATTCAAACGGATGGGTGCTACAGAGGTTTTTGTCACTTGGCACGCGATTAAACAGAGACTGTTTCTAGCGTGGCATTTTCAAAATAGCGGTATTACCTTGAGAGTGATTCCTGTCAGAGATGAGCCCTTATTTAAAGGTGCCGACCTCTGGGTGATTGGTGGGCTGCCTTCCCTGAGTTTCAATCCTGCCGTCCTCACAGGCATAGACTTTAAGATCAAGCAAATTTTTGACTTTATTGGCGCGCTGATTATCCTCATCATAGCGTCGCCGATTTACTTGGCAATTATGCTGTTGATTCGGCTCGATTCTCCGGGCCCAGTGTTCTATCGTCAAACCCGAATAGGCTTACATGGTCGGCCTTTTAAGGTTTGGAAGTTCCGCAGCATGGTGACTAATGCCGATCAACTGCAACAATCATTAGAAAGTGCGAATAAAACACAAGACGGGATTCTCTTTAAGATGGCAGCCGATCCCCGCATTACCAAGGTGGGCAAGTGGTTAAGAGATTATAGTTTGGATGAACTGCCTCAGGTTTTTAACGTACTGCGAGGCGAAATGAGCCTAGTGGGGCCTCGCCCGTTGCCGATTAGAGATGTGGAAAGATTCTCTGAACATCATTTTATTCGCCATGAAGTGCTGCCTGGTATCACTGGTCTTTGGCAGGTATCGGGCCGCTCGGATATCGAAGATTTTGAAGATGTGCTTAGGCTTGATCTCAGCTACATTGAAAACTGGTCGCTGTGGTTAGATATTTCCATTTTGCTTAAAACAGTAGGGGTCGTTTTAAAGAAATCTGGCGCTTACTAGCACCCTAAGGCATGAGGATTGAATAAACCCCACCACTCCAGCAATACAGGGTAAAGGTGAAAGAATGCCGAGGGTGAATGTGCTACGGGCATCGCTGCCTACCCACCCGCTATCGAGGCGCAAATGCAGCGTGACGCAGCCTAGCCAACTTTTTCCAATCACGACTAACTCGACGAGCCAAGTCAGAATGCATCCTGACTTGGCTATACCTATTAGCCATACCCATTATCAGGATGTGGCGAAATACGGGCATGCTTGCTAGCAGACGCTAACGATGTGGCTTGATGTGACACAGTTGGCTCAGTATGGATATATTCTCGCTTGGCTAGTGCCCATAGCCTCTGCCGAGTTAGTTCGGACAAGAGTAGTTCTCCTCAAAGAGGCTACGCCAACGCTAGAAGCCTTGACTAGCAGCGGCTAATCGACAGAAGCTATATATCTGGCAAGTGATATATTCACAGGATGTATTGGCCTGATTTATCGGTATGGGCTTGAGGCATCAGTTTGATTAAATTGATCACAGCGTACTCCGCATCGAAATCTACAGAGATACCCTCTTTAGCTATGAAACCTTTCTATCTACAACTCCGGCCTGTCCTTCTCACACTCTTGGGCTTAGGCGTCGGCTATCTGACGATTAGTATGCCTACCGCCTTGCTCTATTCAGTTTGGCTAAGCGGTGAAGGTCATGCGATTACCTCCCAGTTTTTAGCCTTTGCGGCTATCTGTGGGTTAGGCTTTTCTGCTCTCAGCGGTTACTTGACAGCGCTCGTAGCGCAGCGCGCGCCCCTTGCTCATGCTGGCGCATTTTGTTTGATGCTGGCTATATTGTGGGGGCTGTCTACTTTTAGCAGGTACAGAGCCATTGTTTATTGCGCTATTGAATATTGTGATCGCAGTCAGCGGCGTTATGCTAGGCGGACTTATGCGCTTTTTGCAAATGAATCGTCAGGCATCGGTTGAAGCAAGGTCTGCAGAGAACTAAGCTTGGAGCCCAAAGTAAGTCAAGACTAGATCAGTATTGCCTGTATTGCTCACTTTATGGGTTTCACCAGGTGCGATCGCAACACATACACCCGGTGTCAGCACATGGGGGATGCCATCAATGGCGATCGCACCTTCGCCTGATTCTACAAAAAACACCTCATGCATATCCTCATGGGCGTGGGCCTGTGCCACCTGCCCCGGCTGAAACCGCGCCTGAGAGAAATTCGTCAGATGGGGAACATCGCCCATCCGCAGCATCACCTGCTTTTTGATAGCAGCATCGTGAGAAACTGACTCAATAGGCAAATGGTTTAATCTAGTCAGCTTCATGCCATCTGTCCTGCCAACACTTAACTTATTAAGTTCTACTCGGCTTGCACCGCCCGTCAGCTAGCGCCCAGCTACGGCTAACGCCCTAATATAGCTTCTGTCGAGTGAGTTAAAACAATAGTAATTCTCCTCGGAGAGGCTACGCCAACGCTGAAAGCCTTGACTAGCAGCAGCTCACTCGACCTTTGCTATACATTGGCACGTTAGCCCGCAAAGTGGGGATTTCCTTTTTGTTAGCCTATTGGCTTACAGCGAAGGCGCAATGATTTGATCTGCTCCAGGCATTGTCATTACCTTCGACAAAGGAGCAGCATTCGGGACATCTGGTAGCGTGGTCTGAATTTGAGCAGCCACCTGTACCGTCTTTGCACTGTAGGTCTGAATCGCTATTTTGGGATATAGCCCAATGGTGATAATGGGCACCAGCAAGCACAGGGCCACAAATGCCTCACGGGGCAAAATTTCCCATGATGTATCTTGAGGCAGCGCCACTTCACCTGGCTCACCGTAAAAAATGTTGCGCAGCATTGACAGCAGATAAATCGGCGATAGAACGACACCGACAGCCGCTAGCAGTACAATTGCAGCTTTAAAAAACACGTTGTAAGCATCGCTAGTTGCCATGCCTAAGAATACGGTGATTTCAGCAATAAATCCGCTCATGCCAGGCAGCGCCAGGGAAGCCATGGCCCCAGTTGTAAACAAGGCAAAGGCCACCGGCATCGCCTTGGCTAAACCACCCATTTTCCCCATGGAAAGGGTGTGGGTGCGCTCGTAGGCAACCCCCGAAAGGAAAAAGAGTACGGCAGCGACCAGACCGTGAGAAATCATCTGTAGCATTGCGCCGCTCATGCCCAAAGAATTGAAAGCCGCTAAACCTACCAGCACAAAACCCATATGGGCAACAGAAGAGTAGGCCATGCGCCGCTTAAGATTGTCTTGGGCAAAGGCGGTCAGGGAGGCATACACAATATTGATCACGCCCAAAAAGGCCAAAACCGGCGCGAAATAGAGATGGGCATCCGGCAAAATTGAAATATTCATGCGAATGAGACCATAGCCAGCCATCTTTAATAAAACGCCTGCCAAAATCATCGAAACCGGTGCCGGAGCTTCGCTGTGGGCATCCGGGAGCCAGGTGTGCAGCGGGAAAATGGGCAGTTTGGCACCAAAGGCAATCAGCAGCCCCAAATAACAAATAAGCTGAAAAGGCAGGGAGTATTCTTTCGCGGTCAACTCGCTGAGATTAAAGCTAAAGCCAACCCCGGAAAAGGCCAAAGCCAAAGCCACGACTAAAATAAAGACCGAACAAGTGGCGGTGTAAATAATGAACTTAGTCGCGGCATACTGTCGCTTTTCTCCACCCCAAATAGAAATCAGTAGATATACCGGCACCAGCTCTAGCTCCCACATGATGAAAAACAGCATCATGTCTTGAGCGAGAAACACCCCCAGTTGCGCACTGAACATCAACAGCATGAGGGAGTAGTATAGACGCGGTTTCAGCTTGATGTTCCAAGAGGCCAAAACGGCTAAGGTTGTGACCAATCCGCTGAGGATGACCAACGGGAAGGAAAGACCATCCACGCCGAGCGACCAACTCAAGCCAAATTGGGGAATCCAGGGAAATTCTTCGACCAACTGTAGCCCTGATAGGCCCATTTGATATTGGGTCGCGAAGACATAAATAATTAGGCTAAATTCTGCAAGACTTGCGCCTAGCGCATACCAGCGAATAGTCTTACCCTCTTGATCGGGCAGCAATGGAATAGGCATTGCGGCTAATAGAGGGAAGATGACGAGAAACGTCAGCCACGGAAATTGTTCGGCGATCATTACAATTCACGCAATTTTGAGAGCGACATTGGCGCAATCATTCCGAGAAAGAAGGGTCTAGCTTGCACTAGGCGAAACTAACGGACGGGCAATAGGGGAAAATACCTATTTTTTTTGAATGCGCCCAAGGGACAGTATACAAAACTTAATCAACCTTTGATAGGGTCTTGATAGGGAAAGTGTGCCCTGAGTCAAAAATAATCCCAAGTTGTGAATCCAAATTGACTACTCAAGGTTGAGATCTAGGGTTGCAGTCAAGGTTGAAAATTCTAAGGTTGCGGTTGATGGTTGGCTTGCATAAGAAATCTACACCTTTCTGGTAGCTATTTGTTGTAGCCAGAGGTTGTGTATCCGTCTAGTTTTGTCTATTGTCGGTAGAATCAATGGACTAAGCCTAGCCAATAGATTCAACCACTGCGCCTTGGTGATCCAGGTTCAGTCGGTAAGTTTGCGCAGAAAAAGGCTGTTGCTTCCAAGCGGCTGCCATAGCTGCGCCCACAGCATCGGCGGACGGCTGTGGGCACAATGCCAGTAAGGTTGGCCCTGCGCCGCTGATAACAAGGCCCCAAGCCCCTGCTTGCAAAGCAGCTTTGCGCACATCGCCGTAGCCAGGGATGAGCTTTTTGCGATAAGGCTGATGGATGCGATCGCGCATTCCCCCGGCAATCCAATCGCCATTTCCCGCTGCAATGCCTTGTAACAACAATGCAATATGTGCGGTGTTGAACACCGTATCGGCTCGACTGTAATGGGCTGGCAATACCCGGCGAGCATCGAGCGTCGATAGCTCAAAGTCTGGAATGATCACTACCGGCACCACCGATTCATGCCAGTGCAAATCACAAATTTGTAGGCGTCCTTTGGTCACCGCCGCCAACCGAGCGCCCCCGAGCAAAGCCGGTACCACATTGTCCGGATGACCTTCCATATCATTGGCCAAAGCTGCCAACGCTAAATGATCTAAGGGCGAACCTGCTAGCACATTTGCACCAACAATCCCCCCGACAATTGCAGTAGATGAGCTTCCGAGTCCCCGCGAGAGAGGCACCCCTAAAACAATTTTGATATGCACGGGCGGTGCACTTTGGCCCATGCGCTCGTAACACTTCAGATACGCGCGATATACCAAATTGCTTTGCCCTGTATTTACTCGGGTTGATTCAGTCCCTTCTATGGTGATCTGAAAAGGCTCACTGTCTGATAGGGGCGTAAAGGGGGTGAAGTGGAAACGGTTGTAAAGGCTGAGCGCAGCCCCTAGGCAATCAAATCCAGGGCCAATGTTGGCAGTGGTAGCAGGTACAGTGACGATGACAGAAGAAGGCACAAGAAAATTAGTTCGAGAAAATATAGCGAAGCTAAGCATGTATTTTGACTTCGCTCGTCGAGTTAGCCGCTGTCACTCAAGGCTTTGAGCGATTACTATTGGCCTAACTCACTCGACAGAAGCGATAGTCCTAAATTTTAGGCGGAAACTAGCGCTATATGCTAATTGCTACATGACAAAATCAAATCAGAAGTCCTCTGCGAAAAGCACTCGCTCTCTGGGAACTGCCTCTGGGAACTGCTTCTGGGAACTGCTTCTGGGAACTGCCTCTGGGAACTGCCTCTGGGAATTGCCTCTGGGAACTGCTTCTGGGAAATGTTCCGTGACCCTAGCTAAGAGCAGCGCTTGATAAAAGACGCTTGATGAAAGGCGCTTGATTGAAAGGCGCTAGATAGAAGGCGTTTGATTTCGAGCAGGAGCTTTAGAAGTCACTGCGATCGCGCAAAGCAACCGCCAAACGCGCGAGCACCTCAGATAGCGTCAGAGCACCGAGATCTCCGCTTTTACGGGTGCGAATACTCAGCATATTGCCCGCGACCTCCTTATCGCCAATCACTGACATGATTGGAATTTTGGCCTTCTCAGCATTGCGAATCATCTTGCCCAAGCGCTCACCGCTTTGATCTACCTCAACGCGCACATTCAGCTTGCGCATCTCTACAGCAGCGCTCTGGGCATAGGCCCAGTGATCGGCTGTTACCGGCAGCAATCGCACCTGCTCCGGCGCTAGCCATATCGGAAAGTCACCCGCATACTGCTCAATCAAAATACCGATCAGCCGCTCCAGCGAACCAAACGGGGCTCGGTGAATCATCACCGGTCGTTGACGCTTGCCATCTTCAGCCACATATTCGAGATCAAAACGCTCTGGCAAGGTGTAGTCCACCTGCACCGTACCTAGCTGCCATTCTCGATCTAGGGCGTCGCGCACAATAAAGTCAAGCTTGGGGCCATAGAAAGCGGCCTCGCCAATCCCTTCAAAGTGATCCATTTTCCGCGCTTCCACCGCGTGACGAATCGCATTTTGGGCCTTTTCCCAAGCGTCATCTGAACCAATATATTTCGATTTATTTTCCGGATCTCTAAAGCTCAACCTTGCCCTAAAAGAATGATCGAGCTGTAGCGCAACCAGCGTGGTCTGAATTAAATCCACCACGTTGAGAAATTCGTCATTGAGCTGATCGGGCGTGACAAACAAGTGGGCGTCATCTTGAGTGAACCCGCGCACACGGGTGAGGCCACCCAATTCGCCAGACTGCTCATAGCGATAGACCGTGCCGAACTCGGCCAGCCGCAGCGGCAAGTCGCGATAGCTTCGCGGCTTGCTCTTGTAGATCATGATGTGGTGTGGGCAATTCATCGGCTTGAGCAGGTATCGCTCGTCCGGCTCCTGCGACGATGGGGGCGAACTGGCTGTCGCTGTAGTACGGAAAATGCCCCGAGATTTCGTACAGTTCCACGCGGGCGATGTTCGGCGTATGCACCGGCAGATAGCCGCGCTGGCGGAGCTCCTCCTTGACGAATTCTTCAAGCAAGTCGCGAACCATCGCCCCCTTCGGCAGCCACAGAATCAGCCCCGAGCCGACGAGCGGATCGATGGCGAACAACTCCAGCCGTTTTCCAAGCACGCGGTGATCCCGCTTCTTCGCCTCCTCAAGTCTTTCGAGATGACCCATCAGCTCATCCTTGGTCGGAAACGCCGTGCCATACACCCGCTGAAAGCGGTCCTTTGTCACGTCGCCGTGCCAGTGGCTCGAGGCGGATCGACATCACCTTGAACGCGCCGATCAGTCCGGTGCGGGGGATGTGGGGGCCTTGGCAGAGGTCTTCCCAAATGTACTGCACTTGCGCGACACCCCAATCCGCGCTTCTCACCACGAACGCCTCCTTTCTCACTTTTCTCGCCTGTGACGTACCAGGACAGTGACGCCGCACCGCCGTCGATCGCGCGCTGCGCGTTGTCGATCTTGTACTTGTTCCCCTCGTCGTTCAACTTGCCCATACCGTCGTCG
>JAAUPS010000402.1 GCA_012033015.1 Phormidesmis sp. RL_2_1 | reverse complement strand
CGCCAAGCGACGCAGGGTCTCACCGCTGTCTTGGTGAGCATTCCTTAGCGCCGCCAAGCGACGCAGGGTCTCACCGCTGTCTTGGTGAGGCTTCTAGCGATTACTATTGTCCTAACTCACTCGACAAAGGCTATATATGAAAAAGCTACACCTAATTCGCCATGCTAAATCTAGCTGGGCTGATGGCACTATGGCAGATATCAATCGGCCCCTCAATCAGCGGGGGATAGCGTCCTGTCGGGTGATGGCCCCTCAAATGGTGAAAGCAGGCTGTTGTTTTAAGCAGGTGTTTTGTAGTCCGGCGGTGCGCGCCCAGTCAACTATTGAGCAGCTCAGTCAACATTTGCCAAAAGCTGCGATCGCATGGCAGATAGAGCACGCACTTTATACCTTTGACAGTGAAGATTTGTGGACTTGGTGGCGAGGGCTAGACGATACCCTCTCAGAGGTGGTGATAGTCGGGCACAACCAGGCGCTGACCGACTTTTGTAACCAAGTGGGCGATCAGCCGATCGAAAATATCCCGACCTGCGGCTATGTGCAGCTAGCGTTTGAGCATCGCTCATGGCAGGCGCTATCAGCAGGTTCGGCTCAGCGATTAAGTTTTTTAAAACCCAAAATGTTTATGTAAAAACTGGCATTAAGCCACTCGGAATGAAAGGGTTTCTCGTTGTAGAGCAAAGTAAGGATGCATTCTTTCTTTACTAGTCGAGTTAGCTGCTGCTATTCAAGGCTTTCAGCGATTACTATTGTCCGAACTAACTCGACAGAAGCTATAGAGGCATAAACCAATGCATAAACCATTACAAGCATTCCTAATCCTTAATTAATACAACGACCCACCCAGACATTAGTGAGTTCATGCCATGACTGTTCGCTCCGCTCAATTACAAATTCCTGAAAAGCTTCGCCAGTGGATAACATTACGAAAAGATCCTCGAAAATTTGCGGCATGGTTAGGCGTTGCCCTAATCGCGAGTAGCGGTGTAGGGCCATTGAACCTGGGATTGACTCAAGCAGCCATCGCCCAAACAACCCCCTCTGCTTTGGCCCAAACGACTGATGCCATTACTGGCCAAACCACTGCCTCAAATACAGCCTCAATCACGGCCATCGTCAACGACGCTTACCAGATGGTCACAGCCATTCAAGATGGCTCTAACAGATCAGTCGCCCTGCGCAACCTAGCCACCATCCATATCAATCGCAATAATCCGACTGAGGCAGACATTTTACTCAGTGAAGCCCAACAGGCGGCACAAACCATTGACAGCAATTACATCAAAATTTACACCTTCGGTGAAATTGCCAGATTCTACCGAGACAGTGGCAACGATAAGCAAGCTGATGAACTCCTAGCGGCTGCCGTAGCAATCACCCAAACCCTTGAAGGTGAAGACAAACTTTACGGGTTGATGGAACTGGGCTGGACTTATAACGGCATCGGCGATACGGCGCAAGCTACAGCCATATTTGGCGAAGCCTTAGAATTTGCCCAAACAGGCGATGGCTATCCCGATCTGCTGGGGACGCTGATCACAGGCTACATAGAAGTCAGTGGGGTCGATATCGACGGAACGCGCCAGATCACTGTTCCCGTAGATGAAGCCTTGGCCCTTGCTCGCACCATTCCCGATGCGCTCTCCCAGGCCTTTACCTTGCGGACGCTGGCCTTTATGTACAGCGACACCGGTCGTGATCCGGCGGATGTTATCGGCCTGCTCAACGCTGCCCTCAGCGCCGTGCAACAGGCCACCGACGACCAGTACAAAGCCTACGAACTGTTGTACATCGCTATGGCCTATGACGAGGCAGGTGATTCGGCCCAGGCCGTAGCCACCCTCAACGCCGCCAAACAAACCGCCCAAGCCAGTGAGAATGACCCTGCCAGCATCTACAGCCTGATTGATATTGCCCAGGGGTATGATTCGGTCGGTGACGCGGCCCAAGCGCTGGCGGTGCTCAATGAAGCCCAACAAGGGCTGGAAACAGTCTCGATAGAGGATATCGACACTCAGATCTATACGATCATGCAGATTGTACGGGCCTACAACACAATGGGCGAACAAGCGCAGGCCATTGCGCTGCTTGATGGTATTGAAACAAGCGTCAAAAAAATAGATCACATCATCGCTCAAGCCACCACGATGCAAGATATTGCCCTGGCCTACCGCGATGCAGGAGATTTGGCACAGGCACTGGACACACTCGCTAAAGTCAGAAAAATTGCACAAACGCTCCCAAATGGCAGCAGTAAAGCCAGTTTTCTGGGCTATCTCGCCATTACCTACGGCACTCTAGGAGATCTGGATCAAGGCGATCTAGTTCAAGGCGATCTAGTTCAAAGTCATCTCGCTCAGGCTAATGACGTTCTAAGCGAAGCGCTAGTCGTTGCCCAAACTATTCCCGATGACGGAGACGAATACGGTTCTACCGCCCAGTCCCTGCTAGAGATCGCCTGGGCCTATGAGATGATTGGCGAACAGGCCCAGGCAATGGCCGTGCTCGATCAAGCTGCGATCGAGCCCAAACCATTCCAGATCCCAACGCTCGCTTCAACACTTTGTATTCTATTGCTACAGCCTACTTCACACTAGACAATCGGACGCAATCGAATGCTTTGGCCAACGAAGCACTCAGCCTCATCCAAGCCATTCCAGATCAAACTGAAAAAGCCTATTTGCTGGCCAGCGCTGCCCACTTTTATGGTGAAATTGACCAGTCAGCGCCAGCCATAGCGGCCCTCAGCGATGCTTTGAAAGTGATCCAGGCCATTGCAGATAGCGATGCCAAAGACCAAAGCCTCAGCATCGTTATCAGTATGATGAGTGGCACCATTGCCTTAATTGAAACACCAACAGAAGAGACAACAGCGCTCTAGATCAGAATGCATCGTGACAGAAGCTATAGCGTTGGTCGCTTGACTGAGTTACAGCATATTGGCTGAAACCATGACGTGACCACGGGCCAAGCGACTCGCGTTTCTCGAATGCATCCGAGAAACGCTATATTCGGAGCGTTTAGCTCCAGCCATTAGCCGAGGCGATAGCCAAAGCCACGAACGGTTTTGAGATATTTGGGAGAGCTAGGTGTCTCTTCTAGCTTTTCACGCAGCCAGCGGATATGGACATCGACTGTTTTGTTATCGCCCATGAAGTCGTAGCCCCACACCTGATCAATAATTTGATCGCGTGACCAAACGCGCTTGGGCTGGGAAATGAGCAGCTCTAAGATTTTGAATTCTTTGGGAGATAGACTGACTTCTTTATCGGCCAAAAACACTTGGCATTCGTCGGCGTGCAGGGCAATATCAGCAAACTTAAGCACCGATTTGCTGTCTTTTTTGCCCTTAGCTTTGTAGCGGCGTAGCAAGGCCCGACAGCGAGCGATCAGCTCTCTCATGCCAAAGGGCTTGGTGAGGTAGTCATCTGCACCGACTTCAAGGCCAACGACGCGGTCGGTTTCGGTGCCTTTGGCACTCAAGATCAAGATCGGAATATCTATACCCTGATGGCGGACAAGACGGCATAGGTCTAGGCCATTCATGCCAGGCAGCATCAAATCTAGAAT
>JAAUPS010000179.1 GCA_012033015.1 Phormidesmis sp. RL_2_1 | reverse complement strand
TTGGCTTGGCGCAACTCATGATAGATAGCTGTCGATGTCGATGACCGCTAAAATGAGGCCAAACTTGTCTTGGCATTCGGCGGTAGCGGGCTGGTCAGTCGTACGCAAAATCTCAGCCATTTCCTGCTGTCGAAAAAGAGAAAGGCGCATCTGACCAATTTCAAATTCAGCGTATCCCTTTTCGATTTGAATGATGACGGGGTTGAACTTGAGAACATCGCGGTAAAACTCGGTGCAAGTGGCTATATCAGACACGTACAGACGAGTATGGGCGGCGCGGACTTCCATGTTTTTGAGTAAAAAGGGCTGCTTCTATCAGTATAAGTCGGTTCTACAGCAAAGTAAGAATGCTTTCTTACTTTGCTATATAGCTTGTGCCGGATGCATAATGCCGACAGCGAGGCTACGCCAACGGGTATAAGCGTGTCGCTTGGCCTGTTGTCACGTAGAGGCTTCAGCCAGCGTGCTGTACCTCAGTCAAGCGACCAAAGCTATAGAACGTTCGCGATTTTTTGTTACGTCAGATTTTTCATAGGGATGCACTGTAGCTTGCAATGGTGATGGGTCAGTTTGATAGCTAGCAAGGCCCATGGCTAACAGATACATCGCTAACTTTGCCGATGGCTGTCAATGCAGCCTTGCATTTCCTATGAGTATGTCTAATCGTTTATTGCAAAAAGGCTTTCAGCCTATTTCCTTGCTGCTTTTGTTGAGTGCTTACGGGTGTTTGTTTTTGTTCCTTCTATGGGCGGCTTACACCAATCGTCTGCCCTTGGATTTACTCTCAACGATCCCTAATTATGACAAGTTGGGGCATTTGATTTTGTATTGTATTCCTAGCTATTTGGGGCACCGTCTGTGCAGACAAAAGCAGGTAAAGCGAGTCGGGGTGTCTTTACCTGTTTTTCCAGGACTTTTTGCTCTGTTTACGATTGTCGAGGAGCTGATACAGGGGCTCTCTCCCTACCGCACTCTAGACGCTGGCGATATGATTTGTAGCCTTGTTGGTATTTGGGTGGGCTGTTGGCTGGCGCAGCGAAGAGATTCTAAATAAAGACGCTAAAAAAGGCACTCAAAAGGCACTAAAAGTTAAAACGACTGTTGTTGGAAAGCTGTCCGGCGGGGATGACATGGCGGTTGACGACGGCTTTACCGCTTTCCTGTTGGGTGGCCATATCTACTGCGATCGCAGCAATTTGCACATCCAAACAATCCATCGGTATGGGCAACTGCGCTGTTGCTTCCAAATCTCCAAGGGCGTCAGTTCGCAAATTTGTCAAAAGCTGTGGTTCAATCACCAGGCTACGGCTTTGGCGATCGACCATCCACAGCTTAATGTAGGGTTTGTAGGTCGATGGCCTTGTACGGACAATTACTGTGACGGTTTCGCCTGCGATCAAGTCACCCATGGGTACGCTAATCACAGGCATGGCCATCTCAGGCCGGTCATGGTTGCCCATTGAGCTGCCCATTGAACTGCCCATTGAACTGCCCAATTCATTCTCTGGCTTTCTGCCTGCGGAAACGGATCGTTCGGGCAAATCTTGCCGCTGACGTGCGCTGGATGATTTGGCTTGACGGGCTTTTTTGCGGGCCATCATCGCCGCTGCCCGTTCGGCGGGAGATAATTCTATCAGCGATTCTGATAAAGCGGACAGTGGCGGAACGACAGCGGGACGATGGGTCACCACTTGGTGGGAATCGGTGTGAGAAACAGCCTCGCTAGCTGCTGTCGACTTTTCAGGGGCCATTTCAGGGGCCATTTCAGGGGCTAGTTTTTCAGAAGCCATTTCAGGGGCCAGCTTTTCAGGGGCCGTTTCAATAGGTGTTGTCTCGGCAGGGGCAGGCTCATCATAAATGACGACTTCATGATTCAGCGGAGAGGGGGGCGAATCGAGCAGGTGAGCGGGGCGTTTAGGGGTTACGCCTGCTGCTTTCATATTTTCAGCAAGCTGGGCAGCTTCTTCACGGCTCTTGTGGGTCAGGTTTGACAGCCGTTGCCAAAAATGATCTTTGAGCTTGAGGGCTTGAAAATCGAGGTTGACAGCAGTGTCTTGGCCGGAGGGCTGAGTTGTGCCATCGGCAGGGGTGGCTGTGGCTGCGTTGTCAGATGTCTGACGTTCTAGAGGACTTTCTAGATCATCGTCTATTAGGCTGTCTGCAGAGAACTCGGCTGTGTACCGGCGGGTGTTGCTGTCGGAGAGAATGCCTTCTATACCAGGAGCTTCTAGCGCATCTAGCCCGGAATCTTCTGAGCGCAAATCTCCATCGATGTCTTCTAAAACGGCTGCAATTTCATCTGCTTCTAGGTCGTCTTCTAAAATGCTGGTGCCGACGAACTGGGCAGGATGGGACACCATCGGTGGCAAGTTGAGCGGGACGGTGGCTGCAGGGGGCTTTTGGTCGTTTGGCGCTGATGGCTGAGGGGCAAAGCTGGGGAGTTCAGGGGCAGAAGATGGTGCTGCTGTATTGGCTGGGGTTTGGGCTGTTTCAGACGGGCTAGGTTCGAGCTGGTTTGGCTCAGATGGGCTGGGCTCGAACTGCGTTGGATCGAGTGAGGGTTGATGGAGCGGATCTTGATCGAGCTGGGGCGGCAGAATAACGCCAACGGCAGGAACCACCGCTTTGCGAGTGAGATCGAGTGAGGAGAGCGGTAAGGTAGGACTGGCTGTGGCCTCTGAAATAATCGAAGTTTCTTCTACCAAAATTTCTTCTTCAAAGGCAGGGATAGCTTGATTTGCGATCGCATCTAGCAACTGAGCTATGCCCGCTGTGATCGTAAAGGCACTTGAGGTGATTATCTTGGCTGGCATTCCAGGGATGGCCGCAGGTGTTCGCAGAGACACTTCTCCTAAAATTACCCGCGTTGTCACTTCTGCAGGTAACTGAATTTGCACCCTAAAATCAGCCGGTAAGCGTACTAAGCTCAGCGGTCGATGGGCCTCCATAATCACCTGCGCCGTCTGCGGATTTTGCAACCGAATCCAAAGCTGGCAGGTATCATCGGCTGCTGTATTGTCTATGTTACCGGCTGTATCATCCGCGATATGATTGGGCAAGGGCTTCGATAGCGACAGTACCTTGCCGACAATGGTCATGGGCTGACTGTGATGGGCCAGATACGCTTGCTGCTTCAGGCATACTTTGTAGAGGCTAGAGATGTAGAGACTAGAGAGCCCAGCCGCTGCTGCAGTGAGTGGCTCTGTAGTAGCCGCACTGCTATCAATGCCTGCTTCTAAGTCGCGTTGTTGATGGTGCGTGGCCAATGCAGCTTGAGCTTGAATGAGGGGTAGTCCAGGGTTGGGTGCCTGAGGATCGCTGGCTCCCAAGTCGGTGTGGCGATCAGTGTGCTCATTATCTTCTACAAGGATGCTGGATACCGTTTCTGAGTCTGTTGGGGTGGGCCACTCCGAAGACCAATCTTCTTCTGTGCGAGCAAATACCTGCAACTGCACGCCATATTGCCAGTGATTGTCTATTAGCTTATCTACGAGCGAGTTGCCGGTGGCCTGGCTATCGAGGGCATTGAGGCTGCTGCAGGTCAGTGTCCACTGTCCGGGTTGGAGGTGCACATAGGGCATGACCATCACCAGACCGGTGTCGTTGGTTTGGTCAGTTCGCTGGCTTATGCGACGGCGGGGCGGCATTTCTTCTGTGATTAACTGACTCACCTGAATGGCTATGGGGGTATTGAGGCGATCTGTATGGGCTACGACACGGTAACGACCTTCTAAAATTTCTACCTGCTGGGTTTCCAGCGGCAGCCAAGTTTGATCGCCTTCTTTCTGGATGAGAAATTCCCAATATTTCATAGCGCTTGCTCAGGTGGCCAGAATGCACATTGTCGAGTGTACAAAACAGCAGTATAGGGGATATCGTAGCAGAGCGTTTTAGCTGGCATTACTTCTTTGAAAAAAGGCGCGTTTCATCTGTAAAATCCCTGAAAGTCTTGCTACAAATCGCACAGGCGAAGAGTCTGCTCGCTGGCAAAAATTTTGGGGGGATGATTTTTTGGCTGCCAGGTAATTCGTTGGCATGACTTGAAATGATCTTCAAATGATTTTGAAATGATCTTCTCTAAAGTCTCTTTGATGTGATTTTTTAGGTAATGACTGTGGGCTGGTCGCGTCCGGTGAGTGTTTTGATCTGCGCGACTTGATCGGCTAATACAATCAGTGGCTTAAGGGCGACTTGTGGGTCGAGTTGGTGCTTGGATTCGTCGGGTTCATAGCTTTCGAGGTACAGACGTAGGGTTGCGCCTTGTGTCCCTGTGCCGGAGAGGCGAAAGACCATGCGTGAGCCATCGGTAAAGCCAATGCGAATGCCTTGATTTTGGCTAATGCTGCTGTCGATGGGGTCGGTGTAGCTGAAGTCGTCGGCGTAGGCTACGGTGTAGTCGCCAAGGGGTTGGCCAGGGAGGGTTTGGAGTTGCGATCGCAGCCCTGCCATTAGCTGATTGGCTTGGGCACTATCGATGCCTTCGTAGTCATGGCGTGAATAAAAGTTGCGTCCATAGGTTTGCCAATGCGCGACGACAATGTCTTCGACGGATTGTTGACGCTCTGCCAGAATGTTGAGCCAAAACAGTACTGCCCAAAGGCCGTCTTTTTCTCGGACATGATTAGAGCCGGTGCCAAAGCTTTCTTCGCCGCAGATGGTAATTTTATTGGCATCTAGCAGGTTGCCGAAAAATTTCCACCCGGTTGGCGTTTCGTAGCAGTCAATGCCTAGCTTTTCAGCAACGCGATCAGCCGCTTGGCTAGTCGGCATGGAGCGAGCGATACCCGATAGGCCGTCTTGGTAACCGGGTACCAACGTGGCATTGGCAGCAATTAACGCGAGGCTATCGCTGGGATTGACAAAGAAATTATTGCCGAGAATCATATTGCGATCGCCATCACCGTCGGAGGCTGCGCCAAAGTCGGGTGCATTTTCACAGAACATGGTCTCCACCAACTCGTGGGCATATACCAAGTTCGGATCAGGGTGGCCGCCGCCAAAATCTTCTAGCGGTTCGCCATTGGTGACGGTGCCTGCTTTAGCGCCTAGCGTCTGCTCAAAAATGGCCTTGGCATAAGGGCCGGTCACAGCATGGAGCGAATCCATGCACATCGTAAAGTCGCTCTCTAAAAGCTGGCGGATTTTGTCAAAGTCAAATAGCTTTTCCATCAGCTTGGCGTAGTCGGCGACGGCATCGATGACTTCTACTGCCATGTCACCGACTTGCGTGGGGCCAAGGCTGTCGAGGTCAATATCTGCTGCCTCAGCGATTTTATATTCGCTGATAGATTTAGTTTGCTCAAAAATAGCGCTGGTTACTTTTTCGGGGGCAGGGCCACCGTTAGCCACGTTGTACTTAACGCCAAAATCGCCTTCTGGGCCGCCCGGATTATGACTTGCCGAAAGAATGATGCCGCCGAATGCATGGTATTGGCGAATCAAACAGGAGGCAGCGGGTGTTGAGAGAATGCCGCCTTGCCCGACTAATGTTTTGCCTACGCCGTTGGCTGCCGCCATTTTTAAGATGATTTGAATGGCCTTGCGATTGTAATAGCGCCCGTCACCGCCTAGCACTAAGGTTTTGCCTTGGTAATCGTCTAGGCTGTTGAAGGTGGACTGGATAAAATTTTCTAAATAATGAGGCGTCTGGAAGGTGGGTACCTGCTTACGCAAGCCGGAGGTACCGGGCTTTTGGTCGTCAAAAGGAGTGGTGGAAACCGTTTTGATAGCCATTGGCATAGTTGCTGTCTCAGTAATTTGCTGTTTCAGTTATTGCCTTTTATGATCTCATACTACTGACCGATGTCTTTGTGTTGCTGCTTTCACTTTGCTGAGCGTGCTTTCACTTTGCTGAGCGTGCTTTTAATTTGAGCGTGCTTTTAATTTGAGCACTTTTACCGGTTCACCCACGTGCAAGGTTATCTTTGCTGCTGCTGGTATGGGACTGCTCTGAATGCAGTTTTGGCCAAACCAAATGCCTTTGTCCCAATAGCGGTAGCTCGATAGGGTTTGGGTGGGTTCTAAGGTGCGACGGCCGTGCTGATCGGTTGGATAATCGCCCGTGGCTGGATCGACGTTGGGTATGGAGCAGCGATCGCACAGTTTCGGCAAGTCAAATACCGCTTCGCCAATTTTGATCTGCTGCCAACTATCTTCATCATGGGCGGTTTCAACGCCGCTGATGACAAAGTTAGGTCGAAATCGCTGCATTGTCACAGGCGCTTTTCCTTGGTCGCTCAGCTTTTGATTGAGTCCGCTTAAAGATGCTTCAGAAATTAATAGGTATGGGTAGCCATCGGCAAAGCTAACGAGATGATGGTTGCCAAGCTTGCCATGTGCCGTTGGACGGGTGCAGTTGTTTGGCATGTACACCAGTTGACAATCGATGCCGATGAAGTCACTGAACCATTTTTGGCTTTCGGGGCCGACGGCGATTGCGGTGGTGCGATCGCCCCAAATCTCCACACCGATCTGCTCAAAAGGCCCATTTCCCCCTTGTGAATTTAGACCTGCAGAAAAATCTATCCAGACGGAATGCTCCGGCATTCCTGGCGCCCTCAGACGTAAGCAACTCGCCGCTTCATCAATGCTCACAGCCATGAGCGCCATCCGAGGAAAACGCCGCTGAGTAACAAACTTACCCTTGCCATCCACCACCATCCAGCGCCGATCATACTGTAGCCCCCGCGCCGTCAGTTGCGCCTGCTTTAGGGCAATCCCAGCCGCCGACTTAATCGGATACACATACAGTTCACTCAAAGACAATTCAGCCATCGTTGTCACATCCGTTCATCCAAAACGCGAGCCAATGGCGGCAGCCGATCTAACCGCGGCAGCCTGTAGTGGATATCGGCCTGATAGGGGCCTGCCGTGTTGAACCAGCGCATAGGGCGAGATCTATAAAATGGCTGGCTTTATCCTAGCGAACAAAGGGGTCGGCTCTGAATCTGCCAGTCTGAATCTGCCAGTCTGAATCTGCCAGTCTGAATCGGTCAGGTAGTTTTGTGACGACTTTGTGTGACGACTTTGGTTGATGGTCATCAGTCTACCGTCACCGAGAACCGGATGAACCCGTAGGCGCTAGCTGGCGTACCCGGCCCGGTTGCATTGGCCAGCGTCCCCGGAATATTAACGCGGACGCCACCGTCGGTATTAATGCCTGTGCAGGGGGCCGTGATTGCGGCGGCATTGTTGAAACTTTCTCCTGCATCAGCGTCTGCGGCATCGGTGAGGGTGACAGGTGCCGCTCCGCCCTGACTCAATCGCAAAGAACCTGCGACATAGGTAGTGTTATCAGGCACAAGGTCGCAAAGCCTGACTTGATTAATCGGGGTATTGCCATCTGATAGAAAATAAATGGTGTAATCCACTGCTTGGCCTGGTTCAGCCGTAGCGCCTGTAAAGCTCCCTTGGAGATAGTTCGCTGGCCAACGGGTTGAGTCATCATTAGCATCTGCAGGATCGTTATTGATAGCCGTAATGGCAGTGCCGCCAATGCTGGTAATTCGCTTCACGAGTCGCAGTGCTGGCGCAGAGGCTACTAAGGTGATGTTGTAATCTTCTACTTCCCCGTTGGGTGCTGCCGTTGTTGAGGTTAGCCCTGTTTGTGTGCTGTAGCGGAATCGGGCATAGGTACTGCCTGCAACTGCGTTGAAGGGAACGGTGAATGTGATCGATTCAACACCGCCCGTAGAGGCGACATCCGGCGCAATTTTTTCATCGGGATCTTCAAAGTTGCCGTTGCGGTTAAAGTCAATCCAGGCATTAATATTTCCAGTGCCTACGGTCGTTACATCTAGCTGATAGCTTTGGCCAGCCGTTAAGCTTTGAGCATGTAATGAGGGTGTTGTGACGCCATTGTTAACAACAACACCATTATCTTCTGTGGGGCCATCATCAAAGGCTGAGGTTTCGGCATCGACCCCTGTGCCTAAATAGATGGCGCCAACCACATGACTAGGGCCGCGTCCTGCGGCGGTTTCGTAATCACCTGTGGCTGTGCCTGCGGCGGCATCGGGCGCATCACCATAGTCTAGGTTTGCCGTGCCAACAGGCGTTGTTTGGCTGCTGCTCGCTTCTCGCTCAAAGGCAGGAGAACCTGCAAAGTCTCCATTGGCCGTACCTACGTTATCTTGGGTATAGACATCGTTTCCGGCTCCAAATGCGCCGCCTGATACAAGCTGAACGTTTTGGTTGGCAGGCGCTTGGCTAACCGTATTACCCAGTACTACCGTAATGTTATCGGTGCCCGCTACGAGGCTTGCACCCGCTTTGACGGGCACTCGAACGTCAATATAGCCATTGACTGGAACGGAGCCGCCATTGGGAATGCCTGCAAAGGTGCCAGTGGCTGCACCTGTGGTGACATCGATGCCTAGGGATGTGGTGGTGGTTCCATCGTTGTAGCCCACAATTCTGATAGGCCCTGCCGTGCCAAAGGCTGCATTGGTGACACTAGCAGGGGCAGCCGGAATAAAGAACTGAGTTTGATCATTGCCAATATTGGTGATACGGAAGGTGAAGTAAACGACATCGTCTGAGCCAATTACGCTGTCACCTTGGGCTGGGCCTGCTCCGGTTACGCCGCTGGGGGCTTCGGCCACACCCTGATTGCTAACGCTAATGCCTGCGACTTCTGAAATGGTTAACGTCACTGTGTTTGACTGTATGGGAATGGCGGTGCCTGCGTTGGCGGGATTTTCGAATGAGCCGTAGGCGGTGTTGTTGATGGTGGTGCCTGCGGGTGTGCCTCCGGCAACAGCCGGTAGCATCCAAGTGCTAAGTAGGGCCGCACCGATGAGTGGGCGTAAATATTGTTGCTTCCAGATGGGTTTAGTGTTGTTAGCGTTGTTAAAGGCGTTGCGAGTAGGTGCTTTCATGATTTTGTTTCAGTGGATGGGGGTGCGGCGCGATCGCATTCCTAAGCAGGCTCAATTCAGGCTTAATGGACGGTTTTAATTCACGGTGACGCGGAAGCGAATGAAGCCATAGGCATTGCTGGGGGTGCCGGGGCCAGTGGCATTGGGCAATTGACTGGGGGATGGGGCCAAATTGACGAGGGCGGTGCCGTTGGTGTTGCTGCCGGGGCAGGTGACCCCAGAGGTGGGCGTGCCAATGGGGACAAATTCAGCGCCATCGTTGTCGAGGTTGGTATCGGTGAGAATGCGGGTGTTGTTGTTGGTAAAGAGCACCATTGAGCTGGTGATGTAGGTCGCGTCAGTGGGGACGCGATCGCACAATCTCACATTCGTGACCGGATAATTCCCCGTGGCCAGGTAATAAATCGTGTATTCCACCTCATCCCCCGGCTCGACAAATTTTGTTGTAGCCCCCGCCAAAAAGGTGCTAATGCCTGCTGGGCTGGTTCCGGCAGGCCACTTGGGATGATTGTCATTGAGGTCGGTGGGGTTATCGACACTATCGGTGAGGCGAACACCGTTAATCGCTGTAATGCGCTTGACAATAGCCAAATTAGAATTGAGGTAGTGACCAAAATTGTTGTTGGTATCCGTTAAGCCAAAGCTAGCGCCGAAGCTAGCGACTTCCACATTGTCAGTGGTGAAAACATTGCTAGCAGCAGGCAGTGTTGTTGCATTCACATCCATGACAAAGGAGCCATTGGCGGCAAAGCGAAAATCAAACGTGCCCGCCCCAGTAGAATTTTGTGAAGTCAGTAAAATATCACCCCCATCGACTTGGCCATTGCCATTGACATCTCGATACAGCCGGACTCGGGCATTGGCTGTGCCTGTATCACCCGCATTGAGTGTTGCACTTTCGTCCGGGTCTAAAAAGACCGTGCCTGTTGCTCGGTTGCTAGCGGCGGTCAGGCAATCTACCGCGTCATAACTTCTGCCGACAGCTAGCGTATCGATGGCCGTGGCCTGACCAGTTGTTTTGTTGATGCGGTCAAAGCGATTATTCGCTTGGGTCGCTGCATCGCTAGTGGTGCCATAAAGGTTACCGTTGTTGAAGGCCGTGAGTCCTTGCATATCGGTGACGCCCAGGGCCTGGGTAGAAATAATCGCACCTGTGGTCGGATTAATGCGAATCAAGCTATTTGCAGTCGCCCCGCCGATGCCGTAGAGGTAACCCGTTTCAGGATCGAAGGCAATATCGCCAACGTCAGCGGTTTGAATGACTAAATAATCAATGCCCGTGCCAAAGGCATTGGCAACACGAGTCCCCGTGGCGGGATTAATTCTGATCAGTAGGGCATTGCCGCCAGGGTTGCGAACCGATCCGTAGAGTTCTCCGGTAAAGGGCTGAAACGTTAGTCCATCAACGGTGCTGAAGGTTCTGCTGCCTAAGCTGCCATTGCCTGAGCCAAAGTTGCCAATGTTCGTGTAGGTGCCTGTGGTGGTATTGACGGTGCCTAGCTGATTCGCATTGGCGGCATAGAGGATGCTGGTGATAGGCCAATAGGCGATCGCCGCCACATTCGTTACGCCAAGGCCGCTACCAACCGCGCTTTCTGCACCCGTATTAATATCGATCCTCACCAGTTGGTCGTTGCTATTCGCCACTGCGTAGCATAAGGTGCCACTCACAGGCGGTGCACTATTGAGGGTGGTAACCGCGCTAAAGGTGTTGTTGCTTAGGTTAGGATCGGTAATATCGTTGTTGCGAATCGCCGTGGCGGTATTGGTAATACTGCCCGTTGCATTCGTTGAAATTTGACCGCTCACACTGTAAGTAGCCACGGCCTGATTGTTGAGGTTTAAGGTGGTGTTAATGGTGTTGCCCGTGCCGTTTGCGGCCCCGCAGGCCCCTGTCCCGCTGGTAATCGAACAGCTCCAAGTCACATTGTTGAGCGTTGCTGGCACACTATCTTGAAAGGTAATGCCGTCTTCGTTGCTAGGGCCGTTGTTGCGAACGGTAATGGTGTAGGTGAGGGTGTCGCCGGGATTTGCGACGGGTAAATTGACCGTTTTATTGACAATCAAGTCGGCTTCTCTTACCACAATGCCACCGGAGAGAGCTACATCGACAGAAGGA
>JAAUPS010000178.1 GCA_012033015.1 Phormidesmis sp. RL_2_1 | reverse complement strand
GTTTACTTCGGCAGCAAAGGCGGCTGTTGGATCGATTTGCCAGCGTGGTTGGAGGTAGTTTGCGTCGCCGCCAAAGTCGGTGGGTTGGGGCAGGCCAATAAAAAGTGCCAAAGGCAAGCCGAAAGATATGATCGGCGATCGCAAGCTCATTTTCCTGAAGGAGCCGAATTGAAACGTTCATCAGCGGCACGCTCCGCAATAGGTGTGAAAAGTTTAGCAATCTGGCTTTGGCAACTTGGCCAAATGACGACAATCTTTACTGAGCGCAGCTAGGGCTGATAGGGGCGAATTCAGGATTTGTTTACGGCGTTAGGCGATCGCTGCAACCTGGAGGCGTAATCCGAGAGCCCCTAAAACCTTAAGCACTGTGGAAAACTCCGGATTACCTTCGATTTCTCTAGCCGTTTTGCTTCGCAACGCTATGCGAATGGTGTCGCCCTTCTAA
Organism: Phormidesmis sp. RL_2_1; assembly: GCA_012033015.1. Taxonomy (GTDB): domain Bacteria; phylum Cyanobacteriota; class Cyanobacteriia; order Phormidesmidales; family Phormidesmidaceae; genus Phormidesmis. Next base: position 10,578 of record JAAUPS010000178.1, on the reverse strand, counting down.
ACATTTTGAGCGAAGCGGCAAACGCTATAGCTGTACTCGAGGATTTCGTCGTTTATGAGATGGCCGGTGGTACCAGAACGCGCGATCGCCCCACCCGCAGAAGCACCGCCGCTCAAACGCAGATGCCGGTGTAACGGTTGCGTGCCCATCATCCGCCTTTGAGGGTGATTACTCCGATTGTTCTTTCGATAGTGCCATAATATTGCCGCCTATAAATAGGGGAGACAGCCCGCTCGGGCGTCTCCTTTTTTTGGTTCAACAGGGCTTGTGTATAAGGGGACAGGCGAAACGGCAATAGCAGTGAGTGGAGGGCGCGCTCGAGGTCAGCGTTCGGGATCAAAGTGATCGAGCAGCTCGCGGTGGATAAAGCGAAAGCGCCCGCCAATTTGCTGGGTGAGGCGGCGCTCGGTGGTGTACTTAAGAAATCGGGCGTAGTCCCAAGGGATGTGTTGCTGCCAGTAAAGGAGAAAGCGCAGCGTGGAGTGTTGGATGACAGCAAGGCCGCCACCAGAGAAACCAAAGACTAAAGCCATGCCAACACCTGCAATTAAGCTTGCTTGCCAAGTGACTGCTTGGCCTGCTGCGTAACTTGGCAAGAAAAACAATAATACGCTGGCTGGATAGCTAAGCAGAGTAACTACTACAAAATTTTTGGCAGAGGCAATGATGCCCTGATTTGGCGTTTCCCGAGTTTGAAAATCTGCACTTAGACCAACTATCAGACCACCTATCAGACCACCTATCAGACCAAATATCAGACCAACTATCAGACCAACTATCAGACCAAATATCAGACCAAATATCAGACCAAATATCAAACGATATAACAATTTCTGTTTTGTTGATTTCAGCCAAGTTGGCTGCATCTGCTCTATCAAAAAGTTGTTGGGAATATCCTTTGCATTGAGCTGGCGCGCCAGCCAACTCAAATAGCGCGTTGTAGTCTCTAGATCTGGCTCGTTTTTAGCTTGTTTGTAGGCCCAGCCGGTGTCATCTACTTTTTTGCGGCCACGCCTACGCTCCCGTTCGCGTACCGACAGAGCTAACCGTTGATTGACATAGGCCTGCAGCAATTCTGCCTGAGTCGAAATTTTGGTATCAGGCCGATAGGCATCTGCCAAAATTTGGAGAAAAAGAGGTCGCTTTAAAAGCGGCGTATCTACTTCAGTTTCGGCATGGGCTGCACCCGCATTGCTAGACGGCTGATTTAGCAATGCCCCCAACCCCTTGGGATCTTGAAGCGCCTGAAAGATATCAGGGCGATTTAAATCTGTAAAATATTGCCGGATTTGCGGTAGCTCTAAAGGCTGTATGCATAAAGCGCAATTGAGCCCGTTTAGCTTTAACTGACCCTCGGCATAGACTTTAGACCGACAGCAAACGACCACCTGCTGACCAAGCGTGGCAAATTCGTTGATTTTTTCTACGCACTTTCGTTGCCGCGCTGGGCTCAGCTCATCTAACCCATCTAGCAACGGCAGCAGTTGCCCATTGGCAAGCCACTGACGACTCACGCTAAAGTCAATAGGGCTATGCTCAAACTTAAGCTGAGCCATTATCCAGTGAGCAATATCTTGCTGGTCATCCTGCCAGGTTGACAGCTCAAAAATATAGGGAACCTGATTATTTCCTTTGGCTCGCAATAGCAAAGCTTCAGCTAGCTTCAGCAGCGTTGTTGTCTTGCCCGCCCCAGGCTCTCCCAGTATCAGGAGCTTGCCAGCCACATCGTTATCTTCAAAGGTGTCCAAAAGCGACTCTTCCCTAGAAATCACCCGGTATTTTCCATCCGTCAACTTTTCTAATCGCTTGCCTGGCTGCGGTATTAGCGACACAATGCCTTCACGCCTAATACCATCTACCTCGTCTGGCTCAAACTGCATATCTAGGTTCATCGAAGCTGGCACCGCGTCGCTCAACCGCTTACGCACCTGTCGCGCCATCGCCTTGAGCAGCTCTTGCCGTAACCGCTCTGCCACATCAGTAGGCACTGTGCCCTCAGCCCCAGCACTTCCTTGCGCAACAGCCCGTCGCCAACCCACTACAAGCTGAGCAAGGTCATACAGCAGCGCCATCGCTGCAGCCGCAACCAAGCACCACATGACCACCAACCGCACTGTATTACTTGCATCGGTACCCAGCGCCTCTTCAACCAAAAGGATACCTACCCCCGTCCAAAAGACAATCCGCCCCAGCACCCACCCCTTACCTGGAAAGTTGGGAATAACCGGCAAATGGTTTAACGCATAGGCACCCAAAATTGCCAGCACAATCGCAACAAATTTTAGAGAAAGGGGCATTTATTCTAGACCTACAGAACTCCGCCCTACTATAAATCAATATTTTTCCTGATTTTGTGACCTTTACACAGTCTTTGAGTTGTTTTGGGGTTTGCCTGCCAGGCAGCCTAGTGCGCTGCGCTTAAACGCTGCCTCGTTTTATACCTGCCAGTTACAGAGTCCGCCTTGAAATCAGGCTTTCAGCTTTTCTGAAAGGAACCTGAGTGTAGCCTGTGAGCCTACTTTCAGAGCTATTCAGAAATTCTCAGCAAGCCGTTAAGCAATCCTCAGATGGCCGGGGTGCACCCCTGGCATTCTTGAAAGTAACGAAGCAATTCACTCAACCTTCACTCAACTTTCAAGGAGATACATCATGAAACGCCAACTACTTTCCGCTCTTGTTTTGTCCGCTGCTACTTTCGCCATCGCTCCCATCGCCAACGCCGCAGAACTCAGCACCCCCACCCTACAACAGCGCCGCCACGAAATCTTAGACAGAGGCAACAAAGCCATCGAAGACATTCAAGCCACTCGATTAGACTTCTTGAACAACCAATCCAAAGCCATCGAAGATGTTCAAGCCACTCGGTTAGACTTCTTGAACAATCAATCCAAAGCTGTTGAAGATATCCAAGCTGCCCGACTAGATCACCTGAACAACCAGTCCAAAGCTGTTGAAGATATCTAAGCCACCTGATTGCAAGCTCAAGGTTGGAACTGCCATAAATACCAACAGATAGCTTCTGGGTAGGATGTGACCTAATTTTGATGCGGAGATCAATTTTAACTGCAGTCTGCTCGTAAGGGATCTGGGCATTTCCGAAACCTAAAATCGAGATTTAGTCAGGAAATATTGACATCCCCTGTAAGCCTCTTAAGTAAAGGTTTGCAGGGGGTTACATTAGATTTCGGTCGCGCCCTCTGGGTACGTCCCCACCAAGAACTCAGCCCTATGACAATTTATTGGCACCATGCTAATTGATGTAAACTTTTTTAATCTCATAAACAAACTCTGGCTTGTTAGCGTATTGCAAAGCCCTATCCCATAGTGGGTTTGTGCGATCATTAAGATTATTAGCAAGAGCCTTTATTTCTAGTGGTGCATCCTCTCGAAAAAAGTCTTTTTTGCCTCGATTTTTATCGTAGCTTATACCTGTTATCTTGAGTTTCCGTGGTGGTATGTTCTTTTCTTTCTGCTGTGCAATGTCCTTATGTGCAGTTTCCCACGTGATCGCTCGTACCATTAAGTAATATTCGTGTTCATCAAATTTGCCATCAATAGTGTGTACAGATTTCGATGGATACTGAGGTTTTATTTTTCTCTTATACAGCCCACCTACAACAAATCTAAAATGTAAATTATCCGAGGACATCTCATAGCGTCGGTAATCGACAATATCTACCCAATGCCCTTTTGCTTGAGCGAGATGCTTTTTCACAAAGAGCACTGCAAAGGACTCTTCGGTTCTAGCGTATTCAAGGTATTTTTCAAGTAGCTTTTGGTTCATGAATCAAGGCAAGATGTTTTGGGTCCGTACTCGTTGCTTAACGTTCCCCATCACCCACCGCAGACAGCATTGCATCACACCGATAAACTCTCAGCGGTCGGCATGCATGGGCGTTATTAGCTGCCTTCAGTGAACTACTTCAGACTTCTAGTAATTCTAACTGTGTAATTACCCTTGGATACTGCTGAAAATAATCGCTAGGTGGGCTTTGAGTAGATTTTAGCGAAATGATATGTTGAGCTATTTGTTTAGATATAAGGGGTGGGACAGCATCACCAATCTGATTATACTTAGCAGCCAAAGCGCCCTCAAAAAAGTAGTGCGCAGGAAATCCTTGTAATGTAGCCATTTCCCGAACCGTGAGCAACCTGTCTTGCTCAGGATGAGCATATCGACCATTCCCGACATGACCACATTCTCGAGTTATTGTTGCCGCAATATCGTGCCACTTTAGGCGACCATAAACATCTGGAAAGGAACCTGGTCTCGCACGAAACATCGATGGAATAAGTAGTTTTTTCTTTTCCTCGTCAGAGAGTTGGGGATTTTTCATAATATCTCCCCAAGAACCTCCATCTCTTGGAATAGCCTGTATCCGTGACAAAACAACCGGAGTCATTCCTGGTGATACATGCATAGGATCAGACGAGTTCTCTTGACCTGCACTAGTCTTTGGTAAATGAGCAATAGCCTGCCAAACGGTGACTTTTTCTACCTGACGTTTGAGCGGACAACCACCGATAAACCCATGATCACGTCTAGCTATTATTAACGCCCTTTCTCGTCTCTGTGGCAGACCATACTCTGAAAGTTCATGGGTATCTGCGTATATTGAATATTCTAAGGCGTTCAACCGATCAGAAAGTGTCTGAAAATGATGTTGCTGTTTCCCTCTTAGCAACTCTTTTACGTTTTCCATCACAAGAAATTCGGGCAAGAATTCTTCGACAAAATCAGAGGTGCGAACCACCAACTTATTCCGTGGATCATCACTCAGATGATTTTTAGAATTTTTTGAGAGAATCCTGTACAAGGAGGGCAGGCAATCAATACATGCAGTTCTCCCTTTTGTAGACCTAATTCTTCACGATATGACTTAGGCTCTAACTTCAATAAATCAGCATACTTAGGTGTAATACCAATATTGCGATGATAAGTAGCATTACATCGCGTGGAAGAAGCTTTATGCTTTCCTCTACCAGGTTTAGCGACTTCGAGATCAACAGCTCCAATTATCTCAAAATAGTCTCTATGGGCACGAAAGCCTTCACTCATACCCCCACACCCCGAAACAAGTCAACCACTTTCCACAATGTATTGGGTTTTGGCACATTGTTAGGCATAGCAATGAGGCAACGAGATTCTTGCGCAATCGTAACACATTGTGAGACAGACATTGCGATCGCTTTTGATAACGTTTTCGTAACACAATGATTCACAATGTATCTCGTATATGCCAAAGGCACCTAAGACTGAATTTTTGCAAATCAGGCTATCACAGGAAGATCGAGGCCGGATAGCTCATGTTGCGTCCAATGAGCATTTAGAGCCATCAACATGGGCAAGGCAGGTTTTACTTAAAGCTGTGGAAGACTGGGAAAAGCTCAACCTACCCAAGCAAGATGCCGAAGGTAGGGAACGGTAGCTCATGCTTGCACCCAATTTGGACGAGTTATTAGAACAACTGAATGAAATTGCTCCACAACTGACTGCAACTAGGCTGATGTTACTGAATCGTATGGCATCCGCTCTTCAGGTTAGATTTGACGGTTTTGCAAATCCCAGTAGCGATCTTGCGACCCCCTTGTTTGCTGATGTATTTTGCGAGTCGCTTACTCATTCATCATGCCGTAGTTGAAGAAAGACTGAATAAAAAGTCTTTTGAGTATATATTTCGTGATGCCTTGCAAAATGATGGTAAAAATGCCTACATCACTACCAGTGATGTCCATCCAGGAGCAGATTTAATAGTAGATGAGACCAGAATTTCGCTTAAGACTGAGGCATCAAAAAATATTAGAGAAGCAAAGATTACTATTTCTAAATTTATGGAAGCTCGCTGGATTCGAGATCAAGATGCTGTTGGCTTGGCACGGCTAGCTTCTGAGCGACTACGTGAACATCTAGCAGGCTACGATCGTATCGTGATGCTTCGAGCCTTTAACATGCCGAGGAATGAGGTGAGATATGAGTTGATAGAAATTCCGCATAACTTGCTGAGCTTAGCGTCACTCTTACAGCCGAATGACATTACCCTCAGCCCCGGTCGAAGTGGAGGAGGCAGCACTACACTTTGGCAAAACAATCGAGAAGCGTTTACGCTCAGATTTGACGGAAGCGTAGAAAAAGTGACTATTACAAACCTGGCGGTAGATCTTTGCATGAGCCATGCAACTTGGAACATACCACTGACCATTTCCAATTTATAGCAAAGTATGGACGTTCTAACGCTTGGATGGAGCGTTGTAAAAACCTGACGAAGAACTTCGAGCAGACACTAGGCGATGCCAAAGCTCAAATGGACTTTTGCCTGCGCGCTAACTGACGGTGTTCGCCTCACAAGCGCCAATGTTAACCCAGCTTGTGGAGCCGTCCTGCCAGTGCTCTTTTTTCCAAATGGGGGCGTTGTGCTTGAGGGTATCGATGGCGTATTGGCAAGCAGCAAAGGCTTCGCCGCGATGGGGGCTACCGATGGCAACAAGGACGCTGATTTCACCGACGGTGAGCTTACCGGTGCGGTGGTGGATGACAACGTGGGTAATGTCGGGCCATTGCTTGCGGATTTCGGCGGCGATTTGTTTAAAAACGGCCAACGCCATGGGCTCATAGGCTTGATACTCTAAGGCCACCACGCTTTGACCATCGGTTTGGTTGCGGACCATGCCGCTAAATAGGGCGATCGCACCATTGGCTCCATCATCAGCCAAATCGTAGGCTTTGGCCAAATCCAAAGCAGCAAATGAAATAGCAAAATCATCCCAACTGTTTGGGATGATTTGCACGGTAGGATCAAACGGCAGATCGACTGTTTTAAGCGGCATTGGTCAGGTTAAACGGCAAAAGGCATCTGTAGACAGGGATTATTTCAACCAATTTTTGAGCCGAGACGCCACCTGGGGTCGCCGCAACTTCCGCATTGCTTTCGTTTGAATTTGGCGAACGCGCTCACGCGAAAGCTGAAAAATACGACCGACTTCTTCTAAAGTATGGGTCTCTCCAGTGGTTAAACCGTAGCGTAAAGCAATAATTTCCTTTTCCCGTTCGGTTAACACTTCAGTCAACACATCGGAGATTTCCTGACGCATCATGGATTCACTAATCTGTGACTCCGGAGAAAGCGAATGACCATCCTCCAACAGTTCCATCAGCTCAGTATCTTCTCCTTTACCTACCCGATGGTTCAGCGACAGCGACTTGCGCTGCACCTGCTGCAACACCCGCAATTGATCGGGAGTCATATCCAGCGCGGCGGCCACTTCAGCTTCAGTCGGCGTACGCTGCAATTCTTTACGCAGCTCCCGATGTGCTTTTTCAACTTGTTGAGCTTTTCAACAATGTGAATAGGCAGACGAATTGTCCTAGCATCATTCGCAATCGTGCGCGTAATGCCCTGACGAATCCACCAGTAGGCATAAGTCGAAAACTTATAGCCTTTGTCGGGATCAAATTTCTCGGCGGCCCGATTGAGACCGAGTGCCCCTTCCTGGATTAAATCTAAAAAGGGAACCCCCCGATTGAGATAGCGCTTAGCAATCGAAACCACCAATCGCAAATTGGAGCGAATCATCCGACGCTTAGCAGCACGGGCTTTACGCAGCCTTTGCTTGAGCTGCTGCTCAGTACAATCAAAGGAATTAGCCAGCTCAGCTAGGCCCGGTCGGCGGCCTAGGTGCTCGCTCATACTTTCAGCGCGCTCTTCAAGATCTACAATGATCCGCACTTGGCGAGCAAGTTCAATTTCCTCGTCGGGCTTGAGTAAAGGGTAGCGGGCCATTTCTTTGAAAAAAGCGCCCACGGCATCATCGCTGGAAGATTTGCGATAGCGCGATGGGGTGCCCGCTTGATCGGAGTATTGCACCGAGTATTGGGACTCATCTTCTGAGTCGTCATCATCTGCATCATCTACTGCCAGAAGATCCTCGACCACCGCCTCTGCGGATAGTTCATCCTCTGATAGTTCATCTTCTGATAGTTCATCTTCTGATAGTTCATCCTCTGATAGCGCCTCCTCTGCGATCACGCGCTTGGCAAACGCTGTCCTATTGGCAGTCCTATTGTTGGCAGATTGAGCGCCATAGGTACTGCGGACAGTTGTGCCTATACTGGCTGTGCCATGGCTGTTGGCACCGTCGTTATTGATGGCAAGATGACTGGCGGCTGTGCCAACAGTTGCCGTCTCGACAGTTGCCGTCTCGACAGTTATAGATGAGGTCATGATAGATGAGGTCATTGCGGCTTGCGAGGCATGGCCATTGAGTGGGGTTAAAGGACTGCTGCTATCAGATTTTTGGGGGGCTGTCATATTTAGAATCAGGTTCACAGAATCAGGTTCACGTCATGACGATTTTTTGAGGTGATTGCGTATTGATTTTGTTCAGATTTTGCTCAGAAATGGAATCAGCGCTATTGTGGCTGCTGCTTTAGCCGCTGTTTTGGGAAGACACAATCGGCTCCGGCTAAGATTCTGACGCTTGGCTCAATTTTTAGGTATGCTCACAGACACACTTGCTCACAGATACACTTGCTCACAGATACACTTGCTCATAAACACGTTTATGGTCACAGACACACTATAGCAACCCTTTATTAAGAAACTGTTCAATCTAATAACTTAGGTGTCTTTTCAATCTCTGTGCTTGTCCCTGCGGTGCTTTGCTTATCAAGGCTTTTTATAGCGATCAACCCTTTTTGTTACGATTCGTTGTTGAGTTTAAGCACGCTCTCATCGCTCATCTATGTTTTTTGGGTTTGACAGCTTGTCAAACCATTAGCCTCTTTCATTCCCAATTTGTAACTTTTGTTTTTAATTTCAATCTATGGGCCAAGCCGAGCAAGTTTTATCCTCGTTATGGGCGGAGGTCCTGATTGATTGCCCAGGCGCTAATGATCTCTATACCTACTGTGTACCAAAGGATATAGAGATTCAGCCAGGGAGTATTGTGAGCGTTTCTTTCGGCGCACAACAGGTTGGTGGAATTATTATCCGCCTGCTGGCTCAGCCCCCTGATGGGTTGTCCACCTCATCTATAAAACCGATTGAAAGTGTTATCAGCTCAACTTTCTTTACTAAAGAGTATTGGCAAGTATTAAACCGTGTCGCCTGCTACTATCAAACGCCTTTTATTCGAGTACTACGTACGGCGCTACCGCCGGGGTTGTTGTCTAAATCACAGCGCAGAATTTGCATAAACCAGGAAATTTCTGCTCAAAAAATTGAGGAATTAGTGGCCCAAGCTAAGCTGTCTAAGCTAGCTATACAGCTAATAGAAACCTTACACATCTCTCCTCAGAAGGATTATAGTTGGCAACATTTGCGACGTCAGATCCAGTCAGGACGTCATCGTTCTAGCCAGGTTACTCAGGCGCTGCACGAACTGCTGCGCTTGGGTTTGGTAAAAACCTATTTGGCCCCACCCCATGTGCCGCGTACGCCCAAACGACAGGCTGTCTTCTTGGTAAATGAGACGTTTCATCAGCGGTTAGATCACTTAGATCATCTAGATCACCTAGATGGACAAGGTTTGTCGGCGCGCCAGCAAGAAATTTTAACGGGGTTGGCGCGCCATGGAGGAGAGCTATGGCTCAGTGAGGCACTACAACTGCTACAAACCAGTAGCAAAACCCTAAAAAAAATTCAAAGTCAGGGATATTTGGCCATAGAACCGCGAGAAGTACTGCGTGCTAGCAGTCATTCTAGGGCGCTGCCGGATGTACCCAAATCGCTGACCGTTGATCAAGACCAAGCGCTGAGTGTCCTGCAGCAAATGCAGGGCTATGGCGAGGCGCTGCTCCATGGGGTGACTGGCTCGGGAAAAACAGAGGTGTATTTGCAGGCGATCGCACCCCTGCTGCGAGCCCAAAAATCGGCACTGGTGCTGGTGCCCGAAATTGGTTTGACCCCTCAGCTTACCGATCGCTTTCGCAGTCGCTTTGGCGATCAAGTGTGTGTGTATCACAGCGGCCTATCTGACGGTGAGCGCTACGACACTTGGCGGCAAATGCTCACTGGCACGGCGCAAGTGATTGTCGGCACCCGATCAGCGATTTTCGCTCCCCTGCCCAATTTAGGGATGATTATTCTCGATGAAGAGCATGACGGCAGCTTTAAGCAAGATCAGCCCATGCCCTGCTATCACGCCCGTCAAGTCGCCCAGTGGCGCGCAGAGCTAGAGGACTGTCCGCTGGTATTGGGATCAGCGACCCCTGCGGTGGAAACTTGGGTGAGGTTTAAGGCCGCTGACATGTCAGCATTGCCGCTCCACTACCTCCCTTTACCCCAACGCATCCATGCTCGCCCTCTGCCGCCAGTTGACATTATCGACATGCGCCAAGAACTCCATGCGGGCAATCGCACCATCTTTAGCCGTCCACTGCAAGTCGCCTTGGAAGATATGCTCGCAAAGGGCCATCAAGGCATTTTGTTTATTCATCGACGCGGCCACAGCAGCTTTGTCTCCTGCCGGAGCTGCGGCCACGTGATGGACTGTCCTCACTGTGATGTATCGCTATCGTTTCACCAAACGCACTCGGCGGCGCAGGGCCACCTCGAAGTGCCACTATTGTGGCTACGGACA
>JAAUPS010000401.1 GCA_012033015.1 Phormidesmis sp. RL_2_1 | reverse complement strand
TCAAATTGGAGCAACGGAGCCGCCTGTCAATTCTTCGGAATGTGATAAAGCAATATTGATTTACCCACTTTTTCTACTGGTTGATATGCCTTTAGCCAAGCAAATTGATCGTAAGGCGCTTGCTTACTGCCTAAAGTCAGATTGAAGATGCTAATAGCTATCCATCCCGATTCTGGCTGATCGTACTTAAGCGTCTGAAAAGGTGGAAAGTTGAACGCGGCTAAATCAAGATCACGGCTGCCGTTGTAACTAATTTTAAATTCTTTAACGTTATATTTCTGAAGGGCGACAGAAAGGCGCTTTAGATCTTGGCCCCAGTCTAAATCGCTGTCAACAACAATCTTTTCGGGATGATTGCCTGCTAGCACGTTGAAATAGGCCAAATAGTCAGGATGGGCTAAGGATGATGAAATTATCTGCAAGGAAAACAATCCTGCGACGATCCCTGCTCTAGGAATTTTTGACCCTTTGTGCATTTGCCTGCTGATTGAGCATTGGGTAGAAGATAGTAGCCTAGACGCACCGTACCCGGCTATGACCGCTAGCAGGGGATAGACGCTGATCATCTGACGCAAGCCATTATTGACATTAGCGGCCAATGCCACGAGGAGCATGCCAATAACTGCTAGGGCAGGAATAGCGGCCTGAAACCAACTGGAGGTTCGAGCGCGATCCCGAACTATAAACACAAACCCCAGCAAACTGAAAACAAGGAAGGGCAAAGGCGTTTTCACTAAAAAAACGACCGGGAAAAAATACCATCGCCCTTTTTTGCTGACATCACCCAACAAGTAGGTAATATGGCCGCTATTATTCCTATTGAAAATGCCCACTAGCCCTTGAGCCAACTCTGGGGCAGGAAAAGCAACATTTTCAATAATAGATAGGTGAAATTGTGAATTGCCCCTTCAGTGCCGACAAACTTGTCAACATTTTCGTAGGGCCTATTAGCTGGATTCGCTATAGGCTCGACAGAAAAACGATATCCGCCCCAAAGTGTTAAGGCGCAGAGGACAAGCGCTATTGTTGAAGCAAAGCCCCATTGCCTTAACTTTTTGGCTTAAGCACCCTTGTGTGGTTTCTGAATGAGGAAAGTAATAGCATAACCAGCAAAAATAAGCCCACTCGATACAACTACGAAAAACAATGCGGTAAATTTTGCCAAAATAGCCAGTCCCAGGCTCATACCAAGCCAAACACTGTTGCGCCAAGTCGGAGCATTCAACCAAGTTGCTAACGCTAATAAGGCAACCGTAACCATAGCGGCACAACCCATGTCTATAGTGGCCAAGCCTGAAAAGGCCAGCAATAGAGGGTAAGGTCGTAAATAAAATTGTCGCTGATAAGGCCGCTGCTTTGCCACCGCAGCGCTGGGCCCAAATAGCAACAGCCGAGGCAGCAATCACAAAAAAGGTAGGATACCCAACCTTGCCAGGGTTAAATTGCGTTCATAGTTGCCGCCACTATGGAGAATAGCTTGGCCTTCCTGCCAAGGCGAGTTACTAGCGACACTGCCGAGACCACTCAGGTAAGGGCCTAAGGCAATCATGATCCGCGATAGGGGCGGGTGGAACGTTTCATAAGTGTACTTGCCTTGATCGAGCCATTCCATACCGGCGGCAATATGAAAGGGCTCATCCCAGGTTTGCCAAAAAATGCTATATGTAGAGACAATTCTTAAGCACCCTACAGCAATTATTAAAGCAATAAGCGCTGAGAAAGCAGTATCAAAATGAGTATGAAACGTTAGTTTTTTCATCGTCAGTGCTATATGAAATAGATAGTGGTTCTATTCCTTAAGGGTTCGAGCTAGCCTAGCTTTGAGCCTATCAGATTTCAATCTGGCGTAGCGTTTTGAAAAGGATATGGCTCTATCAATATTCAAAGAATTGTCGGATCGTGCTAGCCACTGGTCGTATTCAGGAAAAACATAATTCCCAAAAAAATCAGTGTAGCGTTTGGTAATTTGCGCCTGCGTAAATTCTGCAATTCGAGTCGTGCCGTTATTGACCATTGCGGAGTACAGCAACGGGTCGTTTTTCAGTTGCTTAATTTCACTGAGGGTTTGTTCTATAGAGTGAGCGGCAATAAAATCGAGTTCTGACTTTTTGAGACTCACAAAGGCCGATTCGGGGCCTAATATTGCGGGTACCGAAGCAGACCAGCAGTTGACGAGTTTGCTGGCAGGCTTGTGATCGTGGGGAGAGCCGCTAAAGTCGCGCACAGCAACAACAACGTCGATATTGCTGTAGTCAGACCAGCGCTCAGGCTCAAAAATTGGGAGCCAATTGCACCCGATGTCTTTGAGTCCTTGGAGCCAAGTTTCGCTGGAGAACTCTTTGGCAAGGTTGCTCCTAGTGCCAATGAAGGCAACATTCTCGACGCGATCGCCCCGCTCTGCCGATCTCGGAATTAAATTAGGCTGTATCCAGTGCGGAATGTAGTGAGGCCGCCAAAGCGCATTTTTTTTCTTTGTCAGAGCGACAGGATTTTGAACAATGTGAAAGTAAGCCGATGGATGAAATTCTCTATCTGCGCAGGCACATACGATTAGAGTATTGGGTAGATAGGGGTAGTGATTACCTAGGCTGTCTCTGTCTGCGATGACAATGCCTTGCGCTGGCAGATGACTGACAATTTCACAGGGAATGCCTGCTTGCTTGATCCGAGCATAGGTGCCTACAATCCAGGTCGTAAAGTTGTTGCTACAGTGCTTGATCACCTCTTCCCAAGGTGTGTTAAAGAAGTGATGTGTTTCTTGATTGGGGGCATAGAACTGAATGGCGTGATTCCAGATTTCTGCAGTTGAGAGAGGGTAAGTACTGCTTGTCGTAGAAACTGTTGAAGTAGAAATATTCATAGCGATTGAAGGCGCGATTGGCAGGCGTGAATTTAGGGGCTAGCTATCGACTAGCTATCGAAAGGTAAGATGCCTAAAAAACTTCGGCTCAGCAGTCCTGACTTCACCATGGCTAATGGTATACGCTTGGGCTTTAATCTTAGAATGCTACGACCGTAATATTAATGATTAAGTGCCGTTGTCGTCGCACTAGGGCTAAGTGAATACCGTCAAGCGCCCACGCGCCCTACTTACCGTAAAGTATGAATAGATCGTGAAGGAGTTCATAGCAAGTTGCCACCAAAAAATGCCGCTGCATAAAGCGGAGCAACTGTGCTGAGGAAAGACGCGATCACGCCACTCAAAATTTACAGCTTCGGCGCTAGAACATCATCAATATCTTGGGTAAACCAAACGTAAAGTCCGTAGGCCATTTGGGCAGTAATTGGAATTAGCAGAAGCGCTTCAAGGGCAGCAATGTTCAGCCCTCTGCTGACTAGACCGATGGCGATCGCCACTATTCCACCCACAAATTTGAGCCCCGAACTCAAGCGCGGGTGAGTTGGCTCATCAAGCTCTCGGCGCAATCGCGTTTCGATCAGGCCAATGAGAATTAAGGCGCTCCCAACTGCACCGGCAATCAATAGGCCCACGGCGTAATCCATTTTGCCATCTTCATCAGCAATCACATTGAGCAAGCCTGCGCCTGCTGCGGTAACAGCAATAGCGAGGGGGCAGATGCAGATAGCTCCAAGAAAATGTATTCCCGATCCCCGGC
>JAAUPS010000177.1 GCA_012033015.1 Phormidesmis sp. RL_2_1 | reverse complement strand
CTATAACAATGACTATCTGTCACTAATTGAAACTAGTGCAAATGAAGGTTACTTAACCGTTAATTTTGAATATATTAGTAGCATTCCTTGGGAAGAATCTTACAGCCAAGTAATTGGCAAGTCTTTACCCTTCAAAGAAGTTGCTGATGAGCTAAGAACCTTAGGTAGCAAAGATATTGACGCTTGGGCTTTGGTCGACGCGAATCCACTCAAGGATAAGATTAAGGCGATCGCTAAAGAAGCTCTCATTGATCTTGGAATTGGAGTCATCTCTGTGAAACGGAATCCTGACGGAAAATGGGAACGGACATACTCCCAAGCCGATCGCCGCATTACAGGTATTTCAGGCTTAGAGGATGGACGCTATCTCAAGTCAACGGGACCTGCTGTAGATATTTCCGCAAGACTGAAGGATTAGGATATACCGATAAATTAGGCGATCGCATCATCGGTACAAATGCGATCTACACAGTCATCACACAGCTTATGAAAGGCTTTACCAATTCCACTGATCGATGAACTCGATGCCCGAAACATCGTCATACCGCCTTGATGATGGCCCAGATACATTAGCCTCGGGCACTCAAAAGCCAAACGCACCTTAGTGACGCTGAGCGATGGGGGCGACTGGGAAGAAAGACTCATGAGCGCAGAGCGATTGTAGGTGGAAGTACTCAATCAATTAGGCAAATTATAGCGATCCCGAAGGGATATACCTTAGGCCGGTACAAAGCACAGCAGTTGATTTTCTGGTTGCGCGTTCGGATCCAACATTTGAACCCTATTAGCCTGACACAAAGACTGAATGATCCCAAAGATATCGTTAGCATCGAGCATAGGAACGTGTTCTTGTGTGTTTTCTACCAGCACCTGCATACCGACTAAAGACTGGGTAGTCATAATGTTTAGAATGTAGCGCTCTGCCATAGCAAGCGACTCAGGTGAAGGGCTAGTGGGGGTAGTAGCGTCGGGATCAGATGGAACTACAATGGATTTTTGTGATGGGACAAGCCCTAACTGTTGCAGCAGCGGACAATCCGAGAGCACCTCACTCTCTCGCACAAACCTTTGCAAATCTTTCACATGTGGTGTTTTTGTACCGATAACCAACTCACCGCCTGCGGCTGCATTGACCAACCGATGATACGTTTCTAAATGCTGCACCGAAATCAAATCTGGCTTAATATGACGGTGCTTATTCCCCGAAAAGATCTCTTGAAAGAGTTGATAGCCCTTATTTTTTGACGTGCCTAATTTTTCTTTTCGGATGAGGTAAATGCGTTGGTTGTGCCATTTTTTTGAAGGATTTCGCCCCTGCCCGTCTTTCGCTTTTTGACAAGCCTTCATCACATGGAAAAAAGAGGTCATGTTGCCATCTTCTGTCCAGACAATACAGGTTCTCTCCAAGTGCTCATACCCTAGCGAATAGCTTGAATATTTCGAGCCCGATAAAATCCCATGTTGCACATTGGGGATATCCAATGCTTCTAGTGCTTCTTGTAAACGGCGAATCAGCTCCGGAGAAGAAAACTGAGAAATTCTGCGCAACTGATTGCCCGTTTCTCTAAATTCCTTCTGCCACATCAGCTCAAAGCTAGCGCGATCAGCTTCATCCGAGGGCACCGCGATCGCGCCAGGAACAATCTCACCTGCGCCGTTATCAGTGAGCTTTTCTGGTCGCTCTTTTTGTAGCTTTTCTGGTCGCTCTTTTGGAATTTCTGGTAGCTTGCCTGTTTTCTTAAACTCTTGAATGAGCTGTTCGGCAGACATCAGGGCCAATCGAGGCAGCAGCTTTCCACCAGGATACTTATACTCTAGCCATTCTCTCGTCAATGGTGCGATGGCGGAGGCCGGTGTAGGTGTCGCTTGAGCATGTAAAGGGGCAAGGCGCGATCGCCAGAGTGCGATCGCCTGATCAATCGTAATTTTGGGTAGCGTTATTTGTTGATCAATGCGGGCCAAATTCGCGTATTCAATCTCGTCTTTGTGTGCTCTCCAGTTGCTGCTAATTAGGCTAATAATGACCAAGAAATTTTTGAGCTTTTCGTTGTGAATAAGGGTATTGACATTGAACATAGCCTTCAGACCTGTCTGTTCGTTAGGCATATTAGGCACATTATCCAAATTGTCGAAGCACAAAACGACGGGCTGAGTCGAGTCGGCTAGCCAACCCAAATTACTCATCATCCTTTGCGCGGCATCTTCAGAATTAATAGAGTTCCTCACTCTCAGCAGCGCTAGATCCTCTTCATCGAGATCTTCCCCTCTGAGCCAATCAGCCGCGAGCATTTGCAGATTCGGATCCAACAGCGAATAGATAACGCTAAAAAAATCTTTCCCTTGATAAGCCGTCGGAAAGCTCGCTTTCATATCACGGATAAAAATACTGCGCTCACCCATTAAACGCTGAGCCAAGCCCCCCCGCTTAAAAAATCGAGCCCATTCAGCCATCGCATGAGCTGAGACTCACGCTGTCCTTCTGCAACTGCCATCAGACTATCTACCGTCTGACGCAGCACATGTCGCCAAATGTGTTGACTGTCTGACCAAGGGCCAATATAAGCAAAGCAAGCGCGATCATTCAACCGTCTTTTGATACGCCCGAGCAGATAACTTTTACCAGAGCCAGACTCACCTAACAGCATCAGGGATCTCGTTTGGCGATCATAGGCGACTTGATCGAGCGCAACCTCTACGCTGTCTACCACATGTTCATGAATAGAGGTGACTTCATGGGAAAGATTCTGAGTCTCTTTCCAAAAGTTGCCGGGTCTAAAAGTTGTCGGATCGAACGGATTCAGATTTTTTCGGATTAACTGCTCTAAAGAAGGCACTTTAAAAATTCTCTACGATAATCTGCGATGGCGGATATGGGTTTGACTAGCAAAGTAAGGATGCATTCTGACTTGTTCTTGGTGAGCATTCCTTAGCGCCGCCAAGCGACGCAGGGTCTCACCGTTGCTCGTCGAGTGAGCCGCTGCTCGTCAAAGCTTCTAGCGATGACTATTGTCCTAACTCACTCGACAGAGGCTATAGATATGAGGATTTCGATCTCATGGCGCGGCCCAATGATGCGATAGAAGCTGATGCTACAGAAGAAGAATAAAAAACAGATATCCGCCGTTATCTTGAAGGATGCCCGCACTCACCTGATCTTGTGTGTACTTGCCCTGATCGTGCAGCGAATCGAGATCAATTTTTCCATCTCGCTGTAGCGCGAACAAAATGCTGTCTAACTCTGATCGAGTGAGCGGTGGCTGGAGCACGTCTCGCAAGTGATAAATAGGCAAGTAGTTGTCGGTGTTGAGCTGCTGATCTAGCTGCTTGATCTGCTGTAAAACGCTCTGTCGATCTAGCTTTATTTGTGAGCCAATCGGTATCGCAGTATCTATCACCCTACCCGGTTGACTCAGCGGCTGCTGCAGTTGGGGTTGACGCTTGGGCAAATGCTGCGGGGAGGAAGAATTGCCCAGATTCTGACGCAAAAATTTGACGTAGTTTCCCAACATGCTGCCAGTTGCTGCTGCAAAGCTACCGTGAGGTTCGTACTCATGTAACAGGAATCGCTTTCCTTGGGGGGTCAGTCGGACTTCTTTAATAGCCTCTTTTGTCACCTTGAGCAGGCCACGCTCTTCTAGATTACGAATGAGGTCTTGGCGCATGTCTGCCGGAACGCCTAGGATTTTGCCAGGTGTTGTCGATGCCTTAGCGCAGGCTCTGAGTACTTTTTGCTCGTCAGGTGTCACCGGTAGGCTAGTGGTATCTAGGTTGAGCAGCGTTTTGCCCGGTGGTGCTATGGAAAAGTTGGTAATTTGCCTGTCGTACTCGACGAGGCCGGATGCAGTCAGCTCTCGGCAAATGCGATCGCGCTCAGTTGGCTTAGTTTGACTATTCGGACTCAATTTCGTGATTGTGCTGCGATAGTCCTCATAGCCTAATAGCTTCATCAGAAACTTCAGCGCGACTGGCTTTAGGCTATCCATACGGACTTAACTCTACTTTCAACTGGACTTTTAACTGGACTTTTAACTGGACTTTCAATAGTTTAATCAAACCTGATGAATGGCAGCGTGACACCACTCATATCTTTTTCGTAAAGTAAAGCTATTCTTTCCCTGTACGGGCTTTTACAGGCGTATTCCGCTCCCAAAAGAAACCGTCGGCATATCCCTGGATTGAAGCGTCTTGGTCTACCAACGCCAGCCGCTTCTGCGCCAAGCAGCAATACAGCTTCTCCTGCTCGATCCCCACATAGCGCCGACCCAACTTTTTGGCTACCACCGAAGTTGTCCCTGAACCCAAAAAGGGATCGAACACCACATCGCCCGGATGAGAACTGGCTAAAATCATTTTGGCAAGCAGCTTTTCCGGCTTTTGCGTCGGATGATCCGTATTTTCCGGCATCGACCAAAACGGCACCGAAATATCTGTCCACAGGTTAGAAGGATGGGTTACTCGAAAATTACCTTTTTCAGTGATTTGCCAGTCTTTCGGCTGACCTGATACATCCCGATAGGGCGCCCGCACCCGCCGCTGCAACTTCACCGCCTCTAGATTGAAAGTGTAGTCATCGCCCACCGTGCCAAACCAAATATCCTCAGAGGCATTTTTCCAATTGCGTTTGGCCCCACGCCCCTTCTCCCGCTCCCAAGTGATCCGGTTACGCACCTGAAAATACTGGGAAAATACCTCATAAATTGCATTTGAGGACTGCCAATCGCAGCACATATATATAGAGGCATGGGGCTTTAGCAAGCGAGGCAATTGCGGTATCCAAGTCATGAGCCAAGCGTGATAGGCCGCCGGAGACCTAGCATTAAACATAGCGCCGTTAAAGTCTTTGCGTAAGTTGTAGGGCGGATCGACCACCAGCAAATCGACAAACCCCTCCGGCAACCATGGCAAGACTTCAAACAGACTCTGATGAATCGTGCGATTTAGAATTTCTTCTACTGTCACCGTCAACGCCTCCGGCCCGCTTAATTTCAGCAGTTCAGCCGCATACCGCTCAGCTTCCTTGGGGCTCAGCGTCATCGTTCGATTATTGGGTGCCTTCTGCTTGACCAGATTTCCAGTGCTCCCGGCTAATGTGACCTGATTTCACATAACGTCACAGGTCAGCTTATCAGATGGCAAACTCAGCCAGCTAAGCGCGCATGAGTATTTGGAACGGCACCCTCTAGAATGGAAAGATATATTATTTAGTTCATCAACCGCTCACCTCTTATGTTTGAAGCACTCTCAGAACAATTTGAATCCGCCTGGAAAAAGCTTCGTGGCCAGGACAAAATTTCGGATGCAAATATTACCGAGGCGCTCAAAGAAGTGCGGCGCGCGCTGTTAGAAGCTGACGTTAACTTAGACGTGGTCAAAAGCTTCGTAGCTGACGTTAAAGAAAAAGCCCAAGGTGCAGATGTTGTCTCCGGTGTCCGACCCGATCAGCAGTTCATCAAAATTGTGTACGACGAACTCGTCGAAACCATGGGCGAAACCAACGTGCCCTTGGCTGACAGCGACCATAAACCTACCGTTGTCCTCATGGCTGGTTTGCAGGGAACGGGTAAAACCACGGCCACAGCGAAGCTAGCGTTGCATCTGCGCAAGCAAAATCGCAGTACTTTATTGGTTGCCACTGATGTTTATCGGCCAGCGGCGATCGATCAGCTCCTCACCCTCGGCAAGCAAATCAACGTGCCGGTGTTTGAAATTGGCGCCGATGCTAAGCCTGTTGAGATTGCCCGACAAGGTTTGGCCAAGGCCAGAGAAGACGGTATTGACACTGTCATTATTGACACGGCGGGCCGCCTCCAAATTGATCAAGACATGATGGCGGAGCTAGCCCAGGTCAAAGCAGTTGCCCAGCCGGATGAAGTGCTGTTGGTCGTCGATGCCATGACCGGCCAAGAAGCGGCGACGCTGACGCGTACGTTTCATGACGAAATTGGTATTACAGGTGCCATCCTCACCAAAATGGACGGTGATTCACGGGGGGGCGCGGCCCTATCCGTGCGGCGTATTTCGGGGCAGCCGATCAAATTTATTGGGGTCGGTGAAAAAGTTGAGGCCCTACAGCCTTTTTATCCTGACCGGATGGCATCGCGCATTTTGGGGATGGGTGATGTCCTTACCCTGGTGGAAAAGGCCCAGGAAGAAGTGGACATTGCCGATGCGGAAAAACTTCAGGAGAAAATTCTATCGGCTAAGTTCGATTTTAATGATTTTCTAAAACAAACCCGTTTGATGAAGAAGATGGGCTCTTTGGCGGGCATTATGAAGCTAATTCCCGGTATGGGCAATAAGCTCTCTTCTGATCAGCTTCAGCAAGGGGAGCAGCAGCTCAAACGCTGTGAAGCCATGATCAGCTCTATGACCGTTCAAGAACGGGAAAATCCGGAGCTGTTATCCGGCTCGCCGAGTCGTCGCCGTCGAATTGCTCAAGGGGCAGGCTACCTAGAAAAAGATGTTAGTAAGCTGGTCACCGACTTCCAAAGAATGCGCGGTTTGATGCAGCAAATGGGTCAGGGCAATATGGGCCTGCCTGGATTTGATGGTGGTTTTCCTGGCCTAGGTGGTGGCGGCAATCCGATGATGGGTGGCGGCAATCCGATGGGCGGACGACCTCAGCCAGGATGGCGCGGGGCACCGGGTTCTGGCAAGAAGAAGAAAAAGCAAAAAAAAAGGAAGGGATTTGGTTCCCTGTAACTAAACTGCGATGAAAAAGTTTCTGCACACTGGGATACAAATTGCACTGATGGTGACGGGCATTTGGGTTGGTGTGCAGGCCACCGCCAGCGCTCTGCCGGGTCAGTCTGTACAGGAGGCAGAGGCTTGGATGCAGGCTCATCCGACGCTGAGGGCAGAGCCGAGAGAGCGCTTGTCAATCCGGCGCAATGATACGCCCTCTCGCCGCTATACGTTTCATGGCTCAGTGTTTGGCCCCGGTGGCGGCTCTGGCGAAAGTTTATTGCTGCGCGAGCGATCGTCTGATCCGGTCATGGTGCGTTCTGAAAAGTTCACGCTGGTGGATTTGATTAGTGGGGTGAGCATTACCCGCTTAGAAGATGCTTTGCGAACGCTGTACGGGGCTGAAATATATGCTGATTACCGGCGATCGCAAACTGTCATGGTGTATTCACCAGGACGCCCAGAAGATAGGGGGACGTATCGGGCCTCACGGGCGCAGCTATCTGAAGGTGATATTTTTGCATACCTGATTGAGGTGAGTCCTAATCCTGATGGCACTATCCATACCGGTGGTGTCACGGTCATGCTCAAGGACGATGTTCCAGCCTTGCAGTTAGCTCTGAGAAATCGAGAAATCAATCGCAGGGAATTTGAGGAACCAACGTCAGAGCCCAGTGTGAGTCAGCCGAGCACGATCAGAGATCTCAGAAATTTGAGACGATGAGCGGTATCTAAAACGCGGTATCTAACATAAATTCAACAACTATTCTACAGATTCTTTTAAGCTAGCTAGCGGCTAAGCTATCAAGCTGGGCAAATTAACCATAGGCGCATGATGCGTGTGATGCGTGATCGTTTTTTTTTGGCAAAAGAGGCAATGCTTCCATGAAAGTCCAACATCCAGTACAAGATTGTTGGCTGGCTGTAAATCTTTCTGGATTAATGCCTGGAATGGGTCAGTGCTACGGCAGGCAGTGGCTTAAAGGGCTGGCGATCGCAGCGCTCTTTTTTATGCTGTTGAACAGGGCATTGTGGTCATTATTTGCCGCCGAAGGCGATACCATGCAAGCCTTTTGGTATTTGCTGGCAGTAGGCATGGTGTATTTGTTCAATGTATGGGATGCCTTTGCCACTGCGGGGCGGCCGCTATACCCACTGGGCCACAAGTATCGGGGGAGAGATCTGTGGTATAGCGTTTTTCTCTCACAAATTTTGCCAGGGCTAGGGCACCTCTATCTAAATCAGGCCGTTGTTGGGATAGCCTTTTTACTCTTGGGCATTAGCTTTTCTCTGCTGGCTAATTATCAGCCCATACTGTTACCGATTGCCTGTACGGTTTGGTCGGTAGCGGGCTATCACGCTTACCGAAGTACGCCATTGAGCGGGGGGCGTGACTATAGCCGCTCAAGCACAATGCTGATGGTCGTGGTGTTGGGTGGGTTGCTGTTGCGGTTAAGTATTGGCAGCTTGCCGATGTGGGTAGATAACGCGGTCATGCAATGCATTGTCCCTAGCGAATCGATGATGCCTACCTTGCAGGTGAATGATCGAATTTTTGTAGGGCGAGATCGTCATTATCGACCTGATGCGGGCGATGTTGTTGTATTTACTGCGCCCTCTAAGGCTATTGAAATCATTGAAGCTGAGCCCGATAGCTTATTTGTTAAGCGGGTGGTGGGATTGCCTGGAGAGAAAATCGCTATTCATGACGGGCAGTTGTGGGTAAATGATCAGCCTTTGGCTGAAGACTATGTGAACGCGGCTCCAATTTATATTTGGGGGCCACAAACGGTGCCTAACACTATGTACTTTGTTTTAGGTGACAATCGTAATGAGAGCGCAGATTCTCATGTGTGGGGCTTTTTGCCTAGAGAAAATGTGATTGGCAAAGCGTATAAAATTTATTGGCCTGCTGCAAGGGTGCGATCGCTTCAGCTAGAAAAACAACCGCCCATTGAAACCGCCCATTGAAAATGCCCATTGAAAATGCTCACTGAAACCGCTCACTAAAACCGCTAGCTGAAACCGCGAGAATTTCGCGTTAAGTGACGTCTAATGAGACGATACCAGCTATACAAAGGGCTGACCAAGCTGGCTAGGTAGAGCATCATTTCACTCGCGGCGACCGTATCGGTGATCACCTGCTGCCGATAGCGCAGCAGGTGAACCACAATTTTTCTCACATCGTTTAGGGCATAAGGCAATACCATAAAAGGCCGCTGCCAAGCCGCAAAGCTGAGCATACGGGTGTGATAACGGCTCAACCCAATCCCTCGGCAGAGCTGAATGAGATAAGCTTTTGTCAGCCGATGCGGCGGAATTTCGTGATACATCAGCATCTTAGCGTTGTACCAAACCGCCCATCCCGCCCGCTGAATACGCAGCACAACTTCTAAATCTTCACCGGCTTCTCTTTCGCCAAACTTTTCTGCCAGGGTACGTTCTTCAGGGACATTATCCAGCCATGCCTGACGACGCACCACCAAGCCTGCACCAGGGGGCACGACTTTGATATGGGGCTGATAAGGGAGCGGCGTTGCGCCTCGCTCTGTCAGTGCCAAAAGTGACGCAATCCGCTCAAAGTGGGCCGGTGGTGCACTTAAAAACTTGCCGCGAATCCGGCTGCCAAAGACCCCAACATTAGGATGCTTTTGACCAAAGCGATAGGCTGCGCGTACCCAGTTGATCCACGGCAAGTTGTCATCATCCAAGTAGCCTACAATCGGGCTGTCCGCTACCTTTGTGCCATGGTGGCGAGCAAACCCAGCCCCCTGCTGGGGCTCAAATTCATAGCGCAATGGCACATTTTTGGGCCATTTGGACTGGTAGCGCTGTACCACCTCAGCCGTTTTGTCCGTGCTGTTGTTGTCAACAACGATGACTTCCCAAAGAATATCGTCCGTATTGATTTGGCAGCGCAAATAATCAAGCACCTTGCCTAGGCGATCGGCACCATTGTACGTGGCAATGACAACTGTAAAGTCTGCCGCCACGCGATTAGGAAACCGCCTTCGCAAAGCGGGTCTAAGTCCTTGCAGCTTTGCCGCTAGAGATGCAGCAGGTGGTTCACTGATCTGATGAGGTGCGATCGCTCGGGCATCTGGCAAAGACGGGGTAGAAGATGGCGAAGAATTTAAGGCCAAAGCGTTTACTAAAATCACCACAAATTCAACAGATCTATAATCAACCGCCCTGACTGTGATGATGCGTCAGGTGGGCTAACTCGACGGAAGCTATCCATTCAATGCACCACCCAAAGATTCCCGCTTCATCCAACCGGCTATCAGCGCTGAGACCTAAACCAATGTGGACACTACAATGTTTGTAACACCTTGGATTTGGGGTATCGAACCTTGGTGAGTTCGGCATATTTATCATCGCTTGAGCGATAGCCTGCGGCGCAGGCGACAACGGTAGCAAAGCCGTTTTCTGGTAAGTTCAGCACTTTGTCATAGCCAGATGGATCGATGCCTTCTAGCGGGCAAGTATCAACGCCTAACACGGCTGCACTGGTCATAAAGTTACCTAAAGCAATGTAGACCTGTCGCGCTGCCCACTCATTCACATCAAAGCTCCGTGGGCCATACACCACATCACTGACGATCATATTGCGATAGCCAGCGAGTGATTCAACAGGAGCATTACGAGCAGTTGCGGTACTTTCGATAAAGCGATCGACATCTTCAGCGCTCAAGTTCTTTTGAATCGCAAAAGCAACAAGATGGGAACAATCTGTGATTTGGCTTTGATTCCACGACAGCGGTTTGAGCTGTTCTTTGATCGCAGCATCTGTAATCACAATAAATCGCCAAGGTTGCAAGCCATAGGAAGAGGGCGTTAGCACGAGGGTGTCTTCTAGCGCTGCCCAGACATCATCTGCAATCGGCTTGTTCGCATCGAATTGTTTGGTCGCGTAGCGCCAATTAAGCTGCTGTAATAGCTCTGACGGGGAAAGCGTAGCCATAGAAGAAAAAGCCCCAGTAAATTTCAATCGTAGCCAGCTCGATAATAGCGCTAATCGAAAGTTGGGACTACACTTTGCCATACCATAGCTATAGCGTTGGTCGTTTGGCTGAGATAAAGTCATCAGGCTAAAAGCTTTATATCGCAATGGGCCAAGCGACTCGCATTCCTCGTAGGCATAGCCTTCTCCTAGCGCATGCATCCGAGAAACGCTATAAATATCCCCATGTCTGACCTCTGCAGAAATGGGGATCGTCGTTGTTCAGTCTTTCGGATTCACTTCTATAAGGCAACGCTCTCAAAATTCAACAAGCTCCGCTATTTAGTTCAAGACTGAACTTTTCGACGGAGCTTGTTAAGCCTGAAGGATGCAATGATCAGCTCTTCAAAAACT
>JAAUPS010000176.1 GCA_012033015.1 Phormidesmis sp. RL_2_1 | reverse complement strand
GCGGCAGACCCTCAGGGCCATCGCCGCCAAGACAGGCATGAGCCTAAGCAGTATTGTGTCACCAATGCCAACTAGAAAGGAACTGCTAGCCAGATAACGTCAAAGGAATAGGCCAAAGCATCAACTTCTTCGCTTTTCATGTTGCTTTTTACAATAAAAATATTCTCTTTCACATTTTCTGATAAGAAGCGGGTAGTATTGTAAACCGTAAAGACTTTTCTCAATCCATCCTTATGTCAACTACTGTATTGCCTCAGCTTCAGGCTATTGAGGCGGAACTCGTCTCGCAAAAAGAGCAGCTTGAAGCTCAGCTCGCATCTGTACACGAGAAGCTCACCGGCATCCGAACTGTCCTGCCAATGTTCGCCCAAACAACGGATGCCGCTGCCGCTGAACCCGTTGCGGCTGAACCCTTACCGCCCTCACCTGCGGTAGAAGAGCCTGCGGTAGAAGAACCCGTTGTAGCAGAAGCACCAGCACCAACGAAAGAGACAACGAGGAAGAAAACCGTTCAAAAGAAAGCAGCTACGCCTAAAAAAGCTGCTGCTCAAAATAAAACACCCGAGAAGAAAGCGCCCGCTAAAGCAGCATCAGCAAAGAAAGTCGATGGGAGAGCTGCTTCCTGGCAAAAGTACACTCGCCCAGGCGTCAAAAATGAATCGATTCCCGATGCCGTGAAGCTAATCCTCGCGACACAGCCAAAGAATGAATTCAAAATTGCTGATGTCATGACCGCACTCTTTGAAGAAGAGATGCCCAAGTCTCAGTACTTAAAGGCGCGTAATCGCATCTCAAACGTATTGTCCGGCGGTGTCCGGGCGGGCGATTGGTATAAAGGCGAGCGCGGTACCTACCGGATGACGGCTGCTTAAGCCGCAGGACTCAACGGTTTAGCAATCCCTGTGATAAAACGACTCCACTGTATTTATTTAAAGGTGAATCATGAACAAAGGTGAATTAATTGACGCGGTAGCCGCTAAAGCAGAGGTTTCTAAAAAGGATGCCGATGTGATTGTAACGGCGGCTATTGAAGCGATTATGGAAGCGGTTGCCAGTGGTGATAAGGTTTCGCTGGTGGGCTTCGGCAGCTTTGAACCCCGCGATCGCAAGGCGCGGGAGGGGCGCAATCCTAAAACAGGTGAAACGCTCAAGATAGCCGCGACGACTGTACCAGGGTTCTCTGCGGGCAAGGGATTCAAGCAGTTGGTCGCTTCGGCCTAGCGGTCGGCGCGGCTGGCGAATATGGTGATGTACAGCGAGTTGCAGGTGTCTGTGGCTCGCTGTTTTTAGATTTAGTGAAAAATTGAGACCGACTACACTGGGTCACGCGGCAATCTCAAGTCTTGTAAACTAACAAAAATTGGGCATGATGAGGCGATGTCATCTATCCCTTTACCTGCAACTGCATTGCCTGATTCATGGCTCAGATGATTCCCGAAACCATACCCAGCCACGCGAGCCAAGGCGAAAAGCTGTTGTTCCAGGTGCTGCAAGAACGGCTACCCGATAACTTTCTAGTCTGGTATGAGCCTACTATTAGAAGGCTGCTGCCTGATTTTATTATCCTTGGGCCTGCTTTTGGCCTGCTGATCCTAGAAGTAAAGGGCTGGTATGCCGGAAATGTGGAACTGGCCAGCCATGATTTCTTTCAAGTGCGAAGGGAAAGAGAAGGTAAAACAAAGATCGAAAGCTATGCTAACCCGCTTAAGCAAGGCCACGGTTACTTTGCCACTGTAGCCGACAAGATGGTAGGCTTTCCGTTGCTCTGTAGACCAGAAGGCAAGTATCAGGGGACGCTGGCTTTCCCCATTGGCGTCGGCGCAATCATGAGTAATATTACAGCGGCACAGTCGCGAGAACACGCGCTCTATCCTGTGCTGGAGCAACCGGCTGTCGCCTATCGCGATGAGCTGTTGGACTGGCCAGACTGCTCTAGCCGTGAGCTGATTGCCCGATTGAAAGGCATGTTCAAAACAGATTTTGCCTTTCCGCCGCTGACAAACGACCAAATCAGCACCATCAGAGGACTCCTGCATCCTATTACTATTGTTCGAGAAGTGCCCGCTATTGCCAGCAGTCTGCCACCTGAAGCAGCAGAACCACTGCCCGCTCATGCCACTCGGCTGCTGAGTCTCGATCTTGAGCAGGAGCGACTGGCTCGCACCATGAAGGCTGGGCATCGGGTTATCTCTGGCGTTGCAGGCTCTGGCAAAACGCTGATTCTAATCGCCCGTGCCAAAGCCCTGGCCAATAGCCTGAAGCAGCGACGTGTTCTGATTTTATGTTTCAATATCACGCTGGCCTCTCACTTGCGCTCTTTGCTCCATAGTGATTCGCGCAATCCGCAATACAAAGAAGCCATTGAAGTGCTGCACTTCCACGGTTGGGCTAAGACTTTCTGGAAGCGCTTACCCAGTCCTAAATCTTTCAAAACCGAGGAAGCCTACAACCAGCACCTGGGCGAAAAGGTGCTGGCCTACCTCCACAGCCTAAGGGAAGAAAAGAAGTGGGACGCCGTGCTCGTAGATGAGGCTCACACTTTCGATAAAAGCTGGTTTCCCTGCTGTGTGGCAGCGCTCAAAGATACCGAAGAAGGCGATCTGATGATTGTAAGCGATCGCAATCAGGGGCTTTACAAACGCTCGGAGTTTTCTTGGAAATCTGTGGGTGTGAAAGCGCAGGGACGTTCCAAAAAGCTGGCGCAGAACTATCGCAATACGCAGGAGATTCTATCGGCGGCTTGGGATGTACTCAAACCTTCTAAGGAAAAAGCAGATAGCGCTTTTCTAGCGGTGGAACCGAGCGCTGCGCTGCGGCATGGCCCGATGCCCGTGTTTCATTCAGCTCGCTCAAAGTGGGGAGCTATTGAGCAAACACTCGCTCAGGTGCAGGTGCTATGCGAGGCAGGTTATAGTCTGTCGGATATTGCAATTGTCTACAAATACAAAAGTCATCAGGAAGCAGACGGTTTCCAGCTCTTGCTGGAGCAGATGGAAGAAAAGGGAATGAAGCCCTATTGGATCACAGCGGATGCAGAGGCCAAGCGCACTTACGACAGTCAGCGTCCGGGTGTGCGGATTGTAACGGCGCTCTCTTCATTGGGGCTGGAGTTTAAGGCAGTGCTGCTGCTGTGGGTTGAGCAATTCTGGGGCTGTCACGATAGAGATTTGGCAAAAGCTGAGAGCGATCGCAGGCAGCTGTATGTGGCGATGACTAGGGCGCAGGATGAGCTACATTTGTTTGCGGGTGGGCAAGATAAAATTGTAAAAGAGCTGCGCGACAGTGAGAACTTTCTTTTGTTGTGAGGGCATTGAAGCGATTTCTAGGATAGGAGAGAAAGAGAAACCTTCAGCGGTTCGGCGGGATGAGCAGGATGAATAGGGCAAGCGAACCAAAACCAATGACCGTCATTGCTCCCGATAAAGTCATCAGCACGATTCTCAAGCACGACTCGAAGGTTACAAGCTACAAAATAGCGTTGCTGCGGGCAATCAACGATGTTGTCCTAACTTACCCAGACTTGAGAACTTACGAAGCTCCTGTCGCGGTGCCGCTGAAGTTACTGGCGAAATTCTGGGTGGCTTACTACTGGCCCTTTGTTGATTTTGTTATGCCTATTCAGCAAGGGCAGCAGGTTAAACGCGATGGAAAAGTTCGCAATGATATAGCTTTTAGACCTGCGCTGACTGAACTCAGAAGGCAGTGGGAGCAGGCCGTAGGCGGCTTGAAAAATCCTGCCGATGGGTTTTTCTTGATCAATGAACTGAAATCAACTCGAAAGTGGCAAAACTATCCAGACAGTTTGGAAAAGGCGCTGTCGCAAGCCGTGAGTGCGATCTCTCATACCTTAGAAATGCCCATTCGATATGCTGGCCTTGGCGAATGGAGCGTGTTTGATAAGCCACAAAGCTGTAGCACAATCTCAGATAAAGCAGTGTCCGTACCAGGAACAGAGGAGCGTGATCGCTGTTTGGTTATTCCTTTCGATCTGTGGAATACCTTTCGGCAGATGTCGCTCTGGGTAGAAGCCCTGTGTATTCATGAATGGTGTCTGTTTACGGAACGAGTCGCAAACATTAATAGAGGAGCCATCTATTCATTGCTGACTGCTCGCCCGAATAACCGTCGTCCGCTCACTTGGGAACGTAATCAGGTCGATATCCTGCTGATGGAAGGCGCTGAGTTTACATGCCCTTGGACAGAAAGACGATTTACGCAGGGAGTGGCGTATGACCTTGATCATGTCTTGCCGATAGCCGTTTATCCCACCAACGAGCTGTGGAACTTGGTGCCCTCTGATCCAAGTTTTAACTCGCACCAGAAGCGTGATCGACTGCCCACCTCTGAACGGTTAGCGATCGCACAGCCTCATTTGGAAAAAACGTATGAAAAGTACGGCAGCTCTTCTGCTCTAGATACCGTACTCAAGGAAGATGCTGCGCTGCGATTTGCTCGGGTTCAATCGGACTGGACGTTTTCCCTTGAGCTAGCCGGTGCGGTCGTAGATTTGGTCGAAGAGGTCGCCGAGTTGAGAAATTTGGCCAGGTTCTGACGGATTTGATAGCACTGAGACGTTGAGGTGTAGATGGGAAACCTAGACGCATCAATCGCATCTTGTCTCTAAATGAAGCCCTTTGGAAAAATCGGAACTGCCTGCTTTCTTCTGCTGGTAGCGGGTGGGATCGCCGTCAAGCTATCGCCCAAAACTATGGGGCAATTGCCCCATAGTTTTGAACTCACCAGCTCTGGCACCAGTCAGCACTATGACCTTGTTCCCGGCAGTGTATACGATGGCGATACGTTCCGCGTAAGCGACGGCAATCAAGAGATAAAGGTGCGGCTGTGCGGTATCGATGCCCCAGAAGAAGATCAAGCACTGGGCGTCGAATCGCGAAATCATCTCCGCGCTCTGATCGCGCAAGGCAATGGGCGCATCATTCTAAATTCGACAGACACTGACCAATATGGCCGGACAATTGCTGAAGCCTTTATTCCGACTGATAACGGCGAAGAAGAAATTCATCTGAACAGCCAGATGGTAGCTGACGGCATGGCCTACGTTTATCCGCAATACGTAGGCAGTTGTCCAAACGGTACGCGGATGGAAACGGCAGAGGCAGAGGCTCAAAAACAAGCCATTGGT
This sequence comes from Phormidesmis sp. RL_2_1, assembly GCA_012033015.1. Taxonomy (GTDB): domain Bacteria; phylum Cyanobacteriota; class Cyanobacteriia; order Phormidesmidales; family Phormidesmidaceae; genus Phormidesmis. The sequence goes on along the minus strand of JAAUPS010000176.1, from coordinate 5,919 downwards.
GTCTGGGCCAATCCGAGTTTAGAAAAACCCTGGGACTATCGCCGTAGGTCGTAGCGCTGGCCTTTGGACGAAACAATGGAGTTACCTGCAAGCCATAGAGTAAGCTTTCGATAAAATTTGCCGTAAAACCCATGCCAAAGATTCCTGAGTGCGACCACTGCCAATACTTTGCGAATAGTCCGTATATGGTTTGTGGCATAAATCCTAGTGGGCCAAAGGATTCAAACTGTGAGGATTTTGAAGCACTCCCTGAGCAGGTAGTGGTCGAAATGAAAGAACCGCTAGGTGGCGGCTACTATGCAGGCGATTGGATACCTCAGCCTTTTCCTGCAATATCTATAGATCAGCAGCTTGCGTTGTTGAACTGGCATCCACTGATGACAGGGCGTTGTCCGAACTGTGAGACACCTATTTCAGAGCCTGTGAACAATTGCTGGAACTGTCGCCATTGCGAGTGGAAGAGCGACATGCTTTCGCATCCCTTGAGCAAGGGAACACATGCGAATGAGTCATCTTCATAATAGACAGTGATAGTTTTTTATCAGAAATTCATCATTGTCGTGCCCGCAGTTGTTATCGTATTTCTAGATAAGTGGAACGAGCAAAAAATTAAGGAATCATGAAACTTCTCTGCACGGCCTTTGATGCAACGCTTAGAGAGTTTGGAATCAAAGGGCTTCAGCTCTCAGAAGAGGCTGAGGTTTCGACGGGGATGATTTCCAATTTTAGAAATGATGCGGCGGCGATCACTACCGACAGCTTAGAAAAGCTGTTAGCCGCGCTTAATGATGAAGCGTTCTCCTATTGGATTTCACAGATTGTTAAAGGCCGTGAGTTAAAAGAACTTCTAGAGAGCCCGATTGCCATACAGACATTTGTTTATCAGATGGATACTGCCGCTGCTGTCGAAGTGCTGCACGCTTTGGCAACTAAGCTCCAAGACGAGGCAAAGAAGACAGCAGCTCGATCTGTAAGCGCGCAATAGCGGATAGATACACCGTAAGCAGACTCAATCGTTGTTAAGCGCTTGGTTGCTAGCTGTATCTTTTGCTGGCGCTGCCCGTTGGTGAAAAACGCGCAGATCAAGAGGCGTAGGATCTGGATAGTCACTCAATGCTGTTTGAAGCAAATGCATCAGCATCTGATCAAAATTTCGATGCTGAGTGGGCGCTAGGGCTCGAATATGCTCTATGGGCAAAGCCTCGGTTAGTGCCAAGCGGCGAAAGAGTTCCTCGATAAAAGAGCGGCTTTCAAACCTGCGCTCAAGCGATAGAACGCTGCCGATGAGGGTATTGAGATACTTTGTTTTTGTCTTATAACTAGAAAATTTGACATCCTCTTCCAGTAGCCGAACTAGCTCAGTGGAGTAGGGGGCGAATTGGATTAACTGTCCCTTCTTTTTTACACTTAAATCGCCTATCAGTTTTTCATTGGAACGGCTCACTAACAATCTCCTTGTGGTCTAAGGTCAGTCCGCTGGCAGATTCTCAGGTGGGTGTGATGAGACAAATATGTAAATTTTTTAAACAGTTTACAGACTGTTTCTATCAAAAAACAATGGATTTTTGTCTAAAACCAATGAATGATTACTTACTTTTTAACATGAAATCCAAAAAAATATTGATTTTATCCTTAATTCCATACTTTTTTGAAAAAACCCATAGAAAAGGAAAAATCTCATGGTTTGCAAACGACAGAGGCAACCCATACCATGAGCGCATTGACTTGTTGAAGACAACATTTCTATCGCAATTGAACAATTAAATAGATTGGATTAACTAACAACTATACGTTTCTATCTGCCAAGGTCTACCTACCAAGGAGCGAACTATGAACAGAAGATCTCATTTTAAGAGACTGTCAAGAGGCAAGCGTACTGAACTGTTAAAAAAGAGCGGACAATTCCCTTGGAAGGCTTCGCCATCGTTGTCTAGCGTGCTGTCGTTTTGTTTGATAGTGGCGGTTGGACTGAGTGGAAAATTGCCACTGCTGCTATTGTCTGTGGCAGCAATCGTGACTATAGGTGCTCTGCTAACAGCGCAGCGCACTGATCAACTCCTTAATCGGTGCGCTGCCTTTGTCGGCGGCTGGAACGTTTTGTTCATGCTACTAGCGGTGGCGATTGGCCTCTCACTTCTGAACCATAGTCAGCCCGCCTATGCGCTCTTCGACGGAGCTAAAGAGGCGGCTAGTAGTGGCATCGGCACATACATTGGCGAAGAGGAATCGACTAGCTTGATCGACACGATTACCTTCGGTATGTGGGCACTGGCCGCCGTTGGCGGGATTGCCACGATTGCAGGCGGTGCGATTCAGAACGTGTTAGTCCTTGTCGGTGGTCTGGTTTTGTTCTTTGGCATGGCCGTGCTGATCGGCGTGTTGGAGTTCACGGACGGTCTGTTATTTGGCAGTTAACGATTCTCTTCTATGCAAGCGCCAAGTCTGTACTTAGTGGTCAACCGCGCCATCGGTCGGTTTCCCGGCTTTTTGTTTCTGCCAATTCCGCTGCTGTGTGTACTGCTGGTCGCCTTTGGGACAAGCCTTGCCCTAACGCTGTTTTTGGGATTAGGGATGGGTGCAGTCCTAATGCTGGGGATGTTCATGTCCCTAACCTGGCTGTTTGTCGTTGGCCAAGACCCGATTCGCTTTGTCTATTCACTGCTGCCACCGCCGAACTGGGTGCGAGGGCGCTATAGCGTTATCAGTATTCTTGAAAAGGATTGAAAGTGCTGACAAAATCATCCATTTCTGGCAAACGCAAGAGATCTCAGGTATTCAAGCTCCAAAAGTTTGAGGATCAATGCGATCTGTTGGCGCACTGTTGTCTGAAAGTGCAGGGCGAGGCCATCGGCTGTTACTTAAATCGCCGCCGCAGTAACCTGACGCAGCTTTGGGAGTATTCCGTGGTCTTTGGCTTCGAGGTGCGCGGTATTCATCCGTTGCTCTATTCGGGTGAGGCTGAAGCCATATTAAGGCGGGTGGAGCAATCGCTAAAGGGCTTGCACGACCGACAGCGATTGACCTTCCGGTTTCGTTCAACTGCCGATGACAGCGCCGAGCAGGCAGCTATTGCTGAGTTAATGAAGCACAGCGCCAGCGTTGAGCATCAGTATTTTCAAGCGGCCCGCTCGAAGAACGTGCGGCTGTTGAATGACCAAGGGCGCAGGCAGCATAAATCGATGACGGTTTTTGCCACGTACCAGCTCGGCGAATTCGACAACAAGGGGCGTAACTTCATTGAGAAGGCACTCGGTAACGCTGAGTTTTACTACCATCGGGTCTTTGGCAAGGAAAAGCAGGTGCCCACCGATCTGCTGAAATCCCTGTTGTCGGATGCCTTCCACAGTGGCTACTTACCGTTTAAGTCGATGCTCATGTCAATGGGTCTAAGTACGCAGACCTTGAGCGTTTCTGACCTATGGCAAGATCTGTGGCGCACCTTTAACCTCAAGCAGGAATTTAACGCTACTCTGCCTGGTTTGGGCTATCACCTGGTGCTAGACGATAGCTTTGAAGGAAATGAGGGACTGGTTCTCTATGAGGACTTTATTGACGAGCAGTATAGCGATATTGATCCATTGTCGCTGGCCGTCAGCGAGAGCTTTCCAAGAGCAGGCAGAGCGCATATTGAATTGGCCGGTCAGCTCATTGGCGCAATCGGCCTGGAAGAAAAGCCATCGGCTTTTACCTCCGCGACGAACCAGCTACTTTTTCTGTGGGAAGCGACCTGCAATACGCCCGACTGCGAGATTATCTGTGAGCTGTCGCCGAGTCCTCAACTGATCGCCAAGATTGCTTTACAGCGCGTCGCAAAAGAATCAATGGCCGGTCAGTCAATGGCAGCTAAGCGCAACAATGTCGATGTAGAAGCCAGTCACCATCTAGATGAAGCGATGGACGCGCAGAGCCGCATCTATACAGGTGCAGTGCCGATTAGCGCGTCGATTTCGGTGTTCTTGAAACGTCACTCTGCGCAATCACTGACTAATAGCTGCCGCGAGTTCACTGGCAACTTTACGCAAAGCCGCTGGCAGCGAGAAACCGATGCCGCTTGGATGCTGTGGCTAAACGCGCTGCCCATTACGATGAACACCCTGTATAACGACAATCGGCGCAAGGTTTACTTGTCGGATGAAGTCCCGGCGCTGCTGCCAATCATCAAACCCTATTCAGGCGATCTGAAAGGGATTGAGTTTATTACTAAGCAGGGCAGAGCACCGGTTCATGTAGATGTGTTTTCCAAGACCGTTGGCATTTTGTGTTTTGGCGAAAGCAGAAGTGGCAAGACCGGCGTTGCGCTCAACATCATTGTTGATGCGCTAGTGCGGGGTTTGAATGTGCTAGCAATTGACTATCCCAAACCAGGAGGGATTCACAGCCTCAAATATCTAGCTGAGATGTTCGGCTCCATCAGCGCCTATGTCGATGTCGCGACTGAGAAGAACAATCTGTTGCAGCCGCCAAATCCCTTCAAGCTAGCAGGGCTTCCAGAAGCCATTCACCAGTCGCGCCTGAAGCAGCACTATGACTTTTGCGTAACGGCGCTTACGCTGATGGTCATGGGTAATGAGGTGTCTTCAGTCGGCAAACGAGTGCGATCACTTTTGGTACAAACGATTGCGCCCTTCTACGAGCAGTATGAAGCGGCTTTTGCTGAAGCGTTCGCTGCCGGACTGGGTTCCCTGAATGGCAGGGGATGCCGACCCTGCACCATTTTCTAGACTTCATTCAAAAGTTCGACTTCGATATGCCGGTCGGTCAAGACATGGTTAACGAGGCGCTGAGTCTGATTATTTTAGAGCTACGCACTTGGCTACACAGCCGGGTTGGTCAAGCGATTTCTGCTCCCTCGACTATCGACCCAGACGCGCAGTTTACGGTGTTTGCTCTCGATAGCGTCAATGACGACATCGACGCGGCGATTATTGCCCTCAGCGCTCAATCGTTCATGCTGCGCAAAGCTTTCGAGCTGAGAAGCTGCATATCTATTGTCGATGAAGCGCCCGTGCTGCTGAAGTTTGAGGCATTGGCCCGGATCGTCGGCATGATGTGCTCGAACGGCATGGCATCGGGCATTAAGCCGGTGATCATCTCGCAAGATCCGGCCTCTGTCGCGAATTCAATTATTGCCAGTCAAATCACCAACAACCTTAAAGTCCGCTTCATCGGCGCGATCACTCGAAATGCGGCCAAAGAATTTGAGCGGCTGTTGGGCTATGACCCAGCAGTCCTAGCACCGAATACGACCGAGCAGTTCTTTACCAACGCGCAAACCCTCTCGTCTAGCTGGCTGGTGGACATCGACTCAAAGCTTGTCCATTGCGACCACTACCTGCCGCCTGAGTGGCTAGCGGCGCTGGCAAACAACAAGTCTGAAATCTGGTTGCGCAATGTCGTTACCGCTCGCTTTCAGAACAAGTATCAGGCCCACAGCGCGTTTACCGATATCTACGTCGAAGCGCTCCGAGCGGGGCGGATTGACTATCTCTACAGCAATCGTGAAAAACTTCAGAAACCTGTACTTACCCATGCCTAAACGCAAGTCTCCAATTAGGGCTAAGTCACAGCGCAGAACGAGACGCAAAAACCGTCTCATCGCTGTCGCTGTCGCCATCGCCGGATTAGCCGCTACGTCCGGGGCGATTGCTTCGACGCAGCCATTCTCAGAAGCCAACCCCTTTGAGAGCAGCATTCCTAATACCATCAATGGCAGCGGGGGAATCAGCAGCATCGACGTGGGTGAACCCAACCTCGGCGATCTCATTCCCTCTTTTCCGGGCCTGCCTGGAGGCAATTTTCCTTCCACGCCTGGGGGCATTCCTAGCTCCGTTGGCGATATTCTCAATGGCGGGCTAGGCGGTGTATTCGGTGGTGAGTCTGGCGCGATTCCAAAGATTTTCAAAGACATCCTCGGCGGCA
>JAAUPS010000400.1 GCA_012033015.1 Phormidesmis sp. RL_2_1 | reverse complement strand
AAGGTCGTCGCTGTCGTTGACATCATCCCAGGAGCGTAAACTGCCGATGTCGCTGATGACTCTAGCTCTGGCATGTGAATGATGGGCTCTTGGGTTGCAGTCGCCATGGACACTATATCTTGCGTCAGGGCAGGCAATGTCGCCCAGCGGGAACCGCTAGTGCCTATGGGTTGATGTCTCTGCCCGAGAACCAAAAGGCTAGGTATATCACTGATGTGCTCACGCGGATGAGACCCTATTGCTAGAGGGATCAGTGAGGCATTGTCCTCAGTCTGGCATTGAGCACGTCGTGCTACAGCATGGGCCAAACGGCGACGGATGGATAAATTTTGCTCAAGCGGTTGACCCACCAAAGCTTCTCGTACAGCAGCGCGACCTAGTTCCCAATCCGCTGCCCAGAATCAAGGCAACTCGTAGCTTTTGGGCCGAGATTCTCTGATGGTCTACTGCAATGGCCAATTTACCAATCGGAGCTCGCCAACAGTTAAAACAACTCTCAGCACTAAGCCATCTACGATGACATTAGGCAAACTCTCACTGACTTCCACCGTTACTGTATCATTTTCAGCTCGAATGGTTCGAGCAAATCGATCGGGCAAAGACGGTTGGTAAAAACGAGCATTAGGTGCATTAGGCCGGTTCCATATATCTCTTAGCAAGGTGAGCCAGCCGATATCACTATGATCGTCATTGCTCTGATAGGTTGTTGCCGTAAAGCAGCAGCCCAGAATTTCCCACCAAAATTGGGCCGCGATCTGATCTTTTAAGACAACTTGAGATACGCAGTTATTGTAAACTGGCAATGTCACCATGCCAAAGTATTGATGGTCGGCAACAACTTTTCCATGCAGCCGCTCTATCGTCAATTGCTCTGCCACAACAGGGAATATCAGATCATCAAATGGCTCAAAGACATCTATGCTCAGGCCATAGGTGCCCCCAATTTGTAAGGGCAAAGGCGTTTGTGGATGCTCTAGGATAAACCGTTCCATAATTACCAGAACGCGTTTGGCCAAGTCTGAGGTTTGAGATGAGCGCTCTAAAGCGCTCAAAAATTGCTGCAGTGATGTTTGTACTTGAGGCCATAACTGCCACCATTGCCCTACCGGACAACAGGTCGGTAGCAATACAGATTCAAGGAAAGCTTCGGCAACTTGCTGCGGCATTAAACCTGGTGCAGTTCCATCCAAATGCTGAAGCAAATTCCTAGCATCTTTTCCGACTCCTATTAACAAACCTGCTGTCCAACTGGTGAAATAGAACGCATGGTTGTTAAATGTCTTGGAGGGTAAGCCATTGGCATATTTTGAGCAAGGTTGATGCACTCGAGCATCGCTAGTCCCTCCCTGTTTAAGCACACTAAGGCCATCGCTCAAGAACTGACTGGCATTGCGAGAAAGCGAACCCAGCCGCATTTGATAAAAGGCTAGAACCTCTGGTATACCTACAAAATGCTTGCCTTGACGAGCAATGCGCTGCCACAAGTCCCAGTCTTCACAGGTTGCCAATTGGGCATCAAAGCCTCCTGCTGCTTTAAATGCAGCATGCTTAACCAGACAAGCGTGCATTGCAAACGGGCAGTACTGGGTCAAGATTGGGAATAGATCTGAAGAGGTTGGCGGAAACTTCGCTTCGAGCAGTGAGCCATCTGGTGCTACGCGAACCCAGCCACAGCAAGCAACATCCACTGTCTCATTTGCCGCTACTATGGCCGTCATGCGCTCAAGGTATTCAGGTGCGATCCAATCATCCGCATCTAAAAACAACAGCCAGTCATATTGAGCGAGTTGAACACCTGCATTGCGAGCAGCGCTGACCCCCTGCTGCACTTGAGAGATGGTGCGAATGCGCGGTTCCTGCTGAGCATATTGCGTAGCAACTGTCGTTGTTGCATCGGTAGAACCATCATCTACAATAATAGCCTCCCAATGAGGATAGGTTTGCCCTAACAACGACTCTATGGGCACATTCAACATGGTCGAGGCATTGTGAGCTGGAATAATTATAGAAACATTCACTGACATGACAAGACTTATAAAAAAATTAATTTAGGGTTGACTCAGCAGAGCATTCATCGGGCTACTGATGCGCCATCGACCGGGAGGCATCATCAGCCCTTCACTATTGCTTTCGGCTTGAACACTCAGAGGGTAAACATGCCAGTGATAGTCATAGGCGTATTTCCAGTCTCCTCTGAAAATACCAACATTAACAAAGTATTCTCCAGTCGATAAATCTAAGCGATCTAAGGTAAGGTGAACCTGCCCTTGCCCCTGAATTTTCTCAACCTCGAATCTCATCGCTTGAGTATTCGTATCCAAGCAGATAAAGCCATCCTCTCGGCGGCTAATATCTACACTAAAGACGGGATTGAGAATAGTATTGCTACTCATATAGTTAATTTCAATAGTTAACGATTCACCCGTCAACATCTCTGAGCTAGGCAACAGCTTAGCAACAGTAATTTCGGCTTCTAATGAACCAAAGCGATGCTGATCTACCTGATGTTCAAGATCTGCCGCGCTCATGCCGGAAGGCAGAATAGGCGTATTTTGGCCCGTATCGTTGTGCATCTCAACGGCATAGTGACCTGCGACCACATCTGCATCTCCTTGCGCAACGATCTGGCCATGGCGTAGCCAAATTACCTTGTTACAGAGCGCCTTGACAGTATCTGGCTCATGGGAAATCAAAACAATAGCGCTACCTTGTTTTTTTAAGTCTCTAATGCGGGCCAAACATTTGGCCTGAAAGGACAAATCACCGACAGATAAAAATTCATCAACAAGCAACACCTCTGAATCAATATGAATGGCAATTGAAAACGCCAGCCGCATTTGCATACCTGTACTATAAGTGCGCAACGGGTTATCAATAAAAGAGGCCAGTTCAGCAAACTCAACAATAGAATCGAACCGCCGTCTGACTTGCTGATGCGTTAATCCACCAATCACAGCATTGACAAACACATTTTCTCGACCGGTCAAGTCAGGATGGAATCCGGCACCCAAATCCAGCAGTGCACCAATGCGACCATTGACTTGGATACGGCCTTCTTCAGGATAGCCGACCCCGCCAATGAGCTGCAAAAGAGTGGATTTCCCGGCCCCATTGTGTCCTAAAATACCAACCATTTCACCGGGTGAAACGGTGAAGCTGACGTTTCGCAAGGCCCAAAACGCTTCTAAAGGGCGCATTCGCCGCAAGCCTGATAGGGCTGCTTCCATAATAGTGACAGGCTTTTGGGCGTGATATCGATTGAACCGCTTGCCCAGATTGTCAACAACAATTGAATACGCCATACGTTTATGCTCTTTTCACCCTTACAATTTCCAAGTACTGAGTCCAAGCCTTGGCACCCATCTACAGTTCTTCCACAAATCGATGGCTCTGTCGGCAAAATACCTGATAGCCAACAGGTAATAACAATATTACTGCTATTGTGATGAAGAACAGATAAAACCAATTGGGTTGCTGACCAAACATAAGAATATCTCGATAGGCGGTAATGATGTGCACCATAGGATTGAGCGAGTAAAACAATTGATATTTTTCGGGTACTCCCGGTATCCTCATAAAAAATAGGGGTTAAATAAAACAGAAGATTGAGTAACACCCCTAGGGTATGCTGAGTATCCTCGAA
>JAAUPS010000175.1 GCA_012033015.1 Phormidesmis sp. RL_2_1 | reverse complement strand
CATTCCTTGTCTTGGTGAGCATTCCTTAGCGCCGTACGCCGCCGCCGGGTCTCACCGCTGTTCGTCGAGTGAGCCGCTGCGAGTCAAGGCTTCTAGCGTTGGCGTAGCCTTGACGAGGAGAATCACTATGGTCCTAACTCACTCGACAAAAGCTATAGTAGGCTCGTTCAGTCGGTATTACATCGGTTACCATGCGCTTACCTAAAGATTCGCTCACCCATGCGCTTACCTGAAGATAACGACATCCGCTCTCCCAGCGTCAATATTTTGCCAATGATCGACGTCATTTTTGCGATCTTGGCCTTTTTTATTTTGGCAACGCTATATCTTACCAAAGCTGAAGGGGTGCCGGTCAATTTGCCCCAAGCGGTGACATCAACACCTCAAAACCAAATAGATATCACCCTCACCATCACGCCAGATGGCAGCCTGTTTTTAGGAGATAATCCTGTCACACTTTCAGACCTAGCTGATGAGGTTCGCCGTATTCAACCAGCAGAGCCGCCAACCGCCACCTCAGCCAATAGCCCAGCAGCTAACATCCCAGCAGATAATATAGACGCAACGCCTATATTAGTCACCATTCGCGCCGATGAAACCACAGAGCATGGGCGTGTGGTCGCCGTGATGGATCAACTGCGAACTGTTGATCGAGTCAGGCTAGGCATTGCCACTACTCAACCGTAATCGGCTCTAAACTGTGCCCCAGCATAAATTCATCGAATTTAACGACGGCAGAATTGGGTTTGCGGGTATCGAAGTAGTAGCTGCTCACCGTGCCTGCTCCCGTATCGAAGATTGTAAAGCTGGTGATGTCATTGCTGGCGATGTGGGCCTGCAAATGACCGCTTTCATCTGTGAGTGGAGCAATGGTCGGCATGATCGGCTCAAGGTTGTTAGGATCGCCTGTAGCAACGTAGGTTTCTATAAAAGGTCGCAAATCGCCTGCGGCTTCGATAGCGGCCTTGGTTGGAATCTCTCGGGGTAAGCTCTCAACATGGGCACCATAACTGTTGCCCACATTGGATGTCTCTAAAAAGTGCATGCCCTGGGGGCTCACAAAGCGATTCCACAGGTGAGAGTGACCGTACAGCACAAGCTGAACATGAGCCGCTTCTAATAAGGGCAGCAGATCGCGAACAATATAATCGTCCGCTTGGGGATACTCGTACTGAACTGATCGTAATGTGCCATCTTCAGCGCGATTTTCTATTGCGATTGGATCGGTAAAAGCTGGAACAATGTTGCCCCCTAGGGTGTGGGGGGGATGATGGAGCATGACGATTTTATATTTGGCATTTTTAAACTCGTCGCTGGCGAGCTCTTGTTTGAGCCAGTCATACTGGGGGCTGCCTGCTCGAATATCTTCAAAAATGTGTTGGCCGTAGCCCCAAGCTGCTGGATTGTTCAGGTCAGATTGTTTTTCTCTATAGCGGCCCTTGGTATTGGGATTGAGGGCGGGCGATCGCCAAATTTGTGTGACATATAAAGACACTAGTCGCACATCGCCAAAAGAGATGGCGTAATAGTCCTCTGTTTGGCTGCCATCGGGTCGCTGAGCGTTGGGCAATGAGAAAATTTCTCGATAAGTCAAGGTGTTGTAAGAATGATCTTCTATCCACTGCTCAGGGGTGAGCGAATCATCTGGCTGGGGATAAAAGCGGCTGACCAAATGGCGGGGCAGTGTGTTGGCAAACTGAACGTTAATGTCATCGGTGGTGGAGGTGCGGCCCATGACCTCATGGTTGCCTACGAGCGGAAACAATGGCGCATGTTGAATCAGCTCACCGCCTTGATACAAGGTGGTGGTTTCTCCTTTTTCCAGCAGGTGCTGAGTTTTGCCCTGCAGGCTGGGGAAAAATGCCCGTCCTCTGGCATCGTCAAACCATTCAGAAGCGCGATCAGGATGGTTTACTAAGTCACCTGCAAAAAAGACCGCATCGACTGGGCCAACCGTTTCTATCACTTTTTGTAGATTGGTCGGCACCAGCGGCATGAGCTGATGATCCGAGGTGAGCAAAATTTTCAACGGTTGGGATTTGGGCGGTGCCGCAGCCAGGGTAAAGGTGTCGCTGATAACAGTAGTGGAGGCCGCAGTGCCTGCAGGATTGTTACGGTTGGTGCTATGGCTGCTTGCAGTGTGGCTAACAACGCGATAGGGCAGACGCTTTCCGGGAACTAAGCCTGTTACTGTTGCTTCGTGCCGCCAAATTGGGCGGCGCGTCAGTTCAGTGTATTCACGATCTGGCAATTGGGAGCTGCTATCTTCATAGGTTCGGCTGAGTAGTGTGGTTGTGGCCGCAGCGGTTAACCCATCGCCATATTCTACGGTGTGATTGCTGCCTTCAAACTCAGTAAACCAAACAACCTGAATGGAAGTATCGGTAGGACGTTGCAGGAACGGATCGCTGAGAAGAACAGGGGGTTGCATAGCGACTCCAGGGGCAGATTGCACAGCAAATATGACAGTAGCCAGTAGGGTTGCGATCGCAGGCAAAAATCCTCGCCTGATGAACCGTTGATAAAAAGGATGGTGACTTTTTTCCATATTGAACCTCCTGATACTATTCGCTTGAAGATAAAATCTCAATCCAGCGTGACAAGTTATATGGGCAAACAGCAGCCCGATTAAACTTATCAAATTGAGTCAATAGCAAACACCCCAGTTTGAAAGGCAGTACCGCCAAATACAAATGCATTGGCGCTTGGCGATCGCCCATCGTCACTGCAGCATAACGGTTCTAGCCATAGCATACGCAATATCTATGCGCGCCAAGCGATAGGTTAACTGTAATCCAGCACACATGGGATCTATCGCTGCTGTCGAGTTAGGCTGCTCTTGAGTGAGTTAGGACACCATTACTTGCTCTTCTGGGCGCTTTGGTTATGAATAATCCAGCTATCCACTTGACGTGCTTCCCAGTAGCGACGCTGGTAACTTTTACTAATGCGCGCGCCCGCTGCAGAGACAAAAAAGCACTCATGGGGGCCACCATGGGCACCCACCCCCCGGCTCGAAAGCACAAAATGCTGACCAGATAGGTCAGGCTGAGCCCACTGACACCAAATAAAATTAAAATTCCGCCGCGCTGGGTCAGGACCATCAGGACACTACCTATCCCCGTTAACGACACAATCCAGGCAATTTCTGCCCAGTCAGGCCATGCCCACGGCATGGTTTCTCCATCTAATACTGCCGAAAGAATTTGACTGGTGACTTGGGCGTGGAGTATCACCCCAGGCATTTTTTGATGGACGGTGCTGTTGGTACTGTAAGGCGTCAAAAACAAATCGCGGCTGCTACGAGTTGTAGAGCCAATGAGAACAATTTTATCTTTAATCAGTGCTGTATCGAAGTTGTTATTGAGCACATCGGTAAAACTCAGCCGGGGAGCAATGTTTTGGGCAGAGCGGTAGCGCATCAGCATTTGGTAGCCGTCGGTTTTGGCCTGCTGATAGCCGCCAAAGGTGGGTGAAATAGGCTCAAAACGAACATCGCCTAGCTGTAAAATATTGCCTGCTATTGGGTGTATGTTGTTGTATTTTTCAAGATAATGAATGGCTAAATCAACACCCAATGAGAAAATAGGTCTTTCACCCGGTAGATCTTCTTCGTCTAAAAAGTCGAGCATGAGGGCGCGCCGAACGCGAAAGTCTGGGTCTTCAACAATGTTGCTAAAGCTGACTTGATCAAAGGCGAGTCCCGGTGGCGGTGGAACGAAGTCATTGCCTTGGGTATCACCTAGCTTGGTGACGGCGACGACATTAGGTGCTGTTAGGCTTTCTGTGAGGGCTTGATGACCTGGTTCCTGTGGTGAATCGCGCAGTAAATCTAGGCCAATGCGTGCCGGTTGATACCGCTGCAGGTTATTGATGACGGTGGCTACCGATGCATCTGAAGGGGTTGGGTCTGCCAGCGATCGCAGATCCGCTTCGCCCACCTCTACAATCACCAAGCGAGCATCCGGCCCTTGATCGGGTTGATTCAGTAGCAGTCGGTCATAAATGGTTAGCTCAGAGGTGACAAAAGCGCCCGTATGACGCAAGCTCAAAATAAAAGCGCTGGTCATGGCCGTTGCGATCGCCACCGTCCAAACCTTAGCCTGCCGCCCCATCCGCCATCGCAAGATGGAAGAGCGCACACCTGCATCTCCATGACCCGCGTCTCTATAAGTAGAGGCTTCTAAATAGGTATTAGCCGCCGCTGCTTCCAGCGGCAAATCTTCTAAGCGCGTCAAATCGTGCTGTACGGCCTCAACACTTTGATAGCGCTGGTGAATGTAGTGCCGAATCATGTTATCGAGCAAAATCGCTAAACCGGGGCTGACCTCAGCCTCGTTGCGCCAGCAAGGATCCAAGCTGCCGATATCTTCTAGCAGATCGGTCGGCGCTTTTCCTGTGATAGCGTGGATAGCGGTCATACCGAGAGCGTAAATGTCGCTGCTGTAACGGGGTTTGCCTGCAAGCTGCTCGCTCGGGGTGTAGCCTTGGGTGCCAATGCCAATTGTCAGCGCTGTTTTTTCACCGGTAATAATGCGGGTCCGAAGTTCTTTGACCGCACCAAAATCAATCAGTACCACCTCACCATTATCGCGGCGACGAATCAGGTTATCAGGCTTTAGATCACGGTGCACCACATGGTGCTCATGGATAAATTTTAGTACCGGCAAAACACGCTCTAATAAGGCAATCACCTGCGCTTCTGTCAACTTTCCGGCCTGCTTAATCTCGTCTTCTAAAGACTGACCATCAACAAACTCTTGTACCAGATAGAACTCATTGCCTTCTTCAAAAGAGTCTAGCAACTCAGGAATATGGGAATGCCCTCCTAGCTCACCGAGAATTTTGACTTCCGTTTCAAAGAGTCTGCGCGCTACTGACAGAAAGTTAGCATCCTGGCTGGCTGGCTTGAGTTGTTTGACCACACACTGGGGATGGCAGCTCTGCTGAATATCGATGGCTAGGTAAGTTTGACCAAATCCGCCTGCTCCTAATATGCGCGTTAGCTTGTAGCGTCCAGCCAGTGTTTGTCCTAGCATATTTCTCGCGTCACCTGTGCTAAACAGTTTACCCAGACCGTCTTCATCGCAACTTTAAGATTGGTGATTTCAGTCTATGACGCTGGCAGGCGAATCGATAGCGTTGCCTACGGAGTTATCTCTAAAAAAACGGTGAGCCGCGCTTTCGGTAAGCGAGCTATCGCTATTGGGAGATGAAAAACTGGCGTAGACAGGTTTTATCAAGCGCTAATAGCGAATATCTAGCGTTACTTGAGCATTGATGGTTTGTTCTTGGCCAATGATCGGCGTTTTTGCAAAATCAGCTTCTGCTATACGGGCTGCTTGAGGGGCCACGGCATTTGGTGGAGGGGCGCTGAGTCCACCAATGGTGATATTAATCACCTCTTGGCGAGTTAGGCCCAAAGCTGCTAATACTGTATCGGCTTGAGCTTGGGCGTCTCGTACAGCAGAGGCTAAGGCCCTTTGTCTTGCAGATGCGATCGCCCCATCTTCAGCCACGAAGCTGACCCCATTAATCTGCGTAGCGCCTGCTTCTACAGCTCCATCCATAATGGCCCCAGCCCGCTCAGTCGGTGCCCGAAAGCTGACCGTATTGCTCGCCTCGTAGCCGATCAATACCTGCCGGTTATCGGTGTAGTCGTAGCGCGGATTTAGAGAAATTCCCGTTGTCTCCAGCTTTTCGACCGTTTGTGAATTGAGCCATTCAATGACCGCCGTAGACTGTTGGGCAGCCTGTTGTTGGGCGGCCTGAGCGGTAGAGGCTTCAACCACTACCCCCAAGTTCACCTGAGCGATGGTGGTAGGAATAGTCTCTGTAGCTTGGCCAGTGACATTTAATACTCGTTCGCGCTGCTGATACATGGGCTGAGCTACCGCCGCTGCCTGAGTCAGTAAGCCATAACTCGGCACGACGGTCAGCGCCGCTAACACAAAAAAGAGCCCCCACCGACCAGTACGAGCTGGCGTAATCTGTAATTGAGACATGACAACCTTACTTTCCACTTATTTTGGAACTGAATCTAGAACTGAGCTAGAACTGAGCTGGAATAGAATAACCATCCTCAGATTAGCGCCTGAGTCAGTGGAAAAAGAAAGGGTTTCATTTTTAGAAACCGCTGATAGAAACCGCTAGAGTGATCTCGTTCCAAATTATTGGCAAGATCAACTGGCCATGGCAAAAGATGCCGGAATAGGGGCTTTTAGCGTTCGCATACCGTTCGGTGCAGAAGGATCTAGCTGCAGATCAGTGACATAGTTGGACAGGGGTGTTTTTGCTGATTTGAAGGGGCGCGCTTTGTTGATTGTGCGGTAGGTCAATCGCTTAATCTCGGCCCGCAATCCGGTTTCTTTAATCGAGCGGTTTTGGATGCCTAATGCCCGCAATATATATCGATTAGCCAAATGTACCTGCCGACGAGGCTCCAGCGCAGGGGTATAGTAACTCGTCGCCAAGGAAACGCTCAAGTCGATATACTCAACTCGGTGCGGGGCATTGTGCGGCCAAGAGGCAACCTCACCAGGCTGTAAAAGGTAACAGGTAGCAGATTGATCAAACTCGGATGATAGGGCAATTCTTCATCAATTTCGCCTGCCATAATCTCTTCAAGATAGGCTTGGGGGCAAAACGCAAATCCATTGCTGGATAAATCCAAAAACGCTCTGTGCCGCGCAGGTTCCATAGCATATTTGGCGCAGCATCTAAATGGTAATAGAGCTGACTGCCGGGAGAAGAAATTAGCAAATTGCCAAAATCTGAACGCATGGCAGGTAAGTGGTGACACCGCTCTCCCAAATGCTCGTACATCGTGGTGAGAAGGTTGGCAAAATCGGCGCTAAACCGCGAGATGCCTGTAATATTGAGCCAATAGCGACCCTTTTCTACTGCCTGCCAAATATCTTGACCGGTGGCATAGGTGGGAATATCAACTGTTTTCCATTCCTCACGGCGACAGGGATCATGGCCCATGGTAAAAGCTTGTAGGTGCTGGCGAGGATAGCTATCTAGTAGTGTGATTAGCGCAGGCTGTTGAAAGATAGGCAGGGTGTGATAGCTGTGGGTTAACCGTTGAACTGAGCGGCCAAATCCGTTGTAATCTTCATCTGTCCAGTCAATATAAGCTTTGTTGTCAGGCATGGCAGTGTCAGGCATGGCAGTGTCAGGAATAGTTATAGGAGCTTGTAGACAGCTTGCTGCTATGGAATCAGTTTGCTGCTATGACATTCCTGAACTTAGAAAAGTTGCCAGCCCAATGGACCTTTTATAGGCTTTTCACATTCTTTTTATATAGTTTTGGTGACTTTAAAGTAGAGTTGGCGTGGAGTAGGCGAATTTGCTTGAAGATACTTTTTATCGGCTTTACGCTAAATTCACATACGTTCTTTAGCCTTCCGGGCTCTGGCTTTTTGTAGCCGATGTGCAATGTTTAAGGCACTGTAATAGCCCAAAATACTGACCATGATGCCGACAATAAAAGATCCCAGCATGAGCGCACTCACTACGTCCATGCCCATTGCCATCCATTCTTTGAGATAGTCACTCGACGTGGGCAAAGAGGTGGGCAAAGACATTGCTGGTAATCGGAGTAGCCAACTGCCAAGATGAAAATTGAGGGCAAATAGCGGTACATAGGTCAGCGGATTGCTAATCCAAGTACTGGCAACGGCTGTAATTTTGTTGCCGCCTACCACAGTGCGATCGCAATTCCGATAATGGACTGAAACCCTAATAGGGGAAAAGACCCTGCGAACAAACCGGCTGCTACCCCTCGAGCAATGGCTTGAGGGGTGGCCTGCATCCGTAGAAAGCGGACATAAAAGTAGCGCAGCAGCCGTCGCCAGTAAAGCCAATCTAATCGCTTGAGCCAAGAATTTTGGGGTAGCGATCGCCGTTTGATATTTTTAGCAGGGACGCTATGATGATTGACCTGCAGGTTTAGAGGCTGATTCATAGCATTGGTTTGATCAGGATGGGTTTGATCAGGATTGGTTTTTCCAGGATTGGCTTTACCGCTGTTGGCGCTACGATTTGAAACGGGATCTAACATCGTGCTCAGCGTGCTCAACAGCATGGGGTGTTTTTTGCTGGGGGCTTCTCTTGTAGTTTGACATCTAGCCCAAGCTTTTGGCAGGAGTCCGGAGAAATATCTGTCTACCAGCCTGCCAATATGTCTTTCATTCTATAACGCGCTTCAAACGCTATCACAGCACTTTCAAACCTTTAGTTTTCGTCTATGACTCAGCGTCCTACAGCCCAGCAGGGCTTGCTTACACCAGGCTTGCAACCTGACAAAATCGGGACAATTTACCCGGCAGAAACGATTGTGGCGATCGCTACAGCCGTTGTGCCCCAACAGGGCAGTGTGGGCATTGTGAGGCTTTCGGGGCATAGCGCGATCGCAATTGCCCAGCAGCTTTTTCACGCTCCGGGTAAGCAGCAATGGGAGAGCCATCGCATTCTCTATGGCTATGTGCGATCGCCCCAGACTCAGCAACTGATTGATGAAGCGCTGTTATTGCTGATGTATTCGCCGCGCTCTTACACCCGTGAAGATGTTGTGGAGTTTCATTGCCACGGTGGCATTATGGCCGTGCAGCAGGTGCTGCAGCTTTGTGTGCAGCAGGGGGCGCGGTTGGCACAGCCGGGGGAGTTTACGCTGCGGGCGTTTTTGAATGGGCGGCTCGATTTGACCCAGGCGGAAGGGGTGGCCGATCTGGTTGGTGCGCAGTCGCCCCAAGCGGCGCAAACGGCGTTGATGGGCATTCGCGGTAAGCTAGCAGGAGCAATTCGCACGCTGCGATCGCAGTGTTTGGATGTACTTGCAGAGGTCGAAGCGCGGGTAGATTTTGCCGATGATTTGCCACCGATAGATGAAGATCAGGTGCGATCGCAAATCCAAGCGATTTTGGCGCAAATCACAGAAATTCTGGCAACCGCTCGTCAGGGAGAACTGCTGCGCTCGGGCATTAAAGTGGCGATTATTGGTCAGCCGAATGTGGGTAAATCTAGCCTATTAAATGCCTGGAGCCGGAGTGATCGCGCCATTGTCACCAATCTTCCGGGCACCACTCGCGATGTGATCGAATCGCAGCTCATCGTCGGCGGTATTCCTGTGCAAGTGCTCGATACCGCCGGAATTCGCGAATCAGCAGATGAAGTCGAAAAAATTGGCATCGCGCGATCGCAATCGGCAGCCCAATCCGCCGATCTCGTGTTACTGACCCTTGACGCTACAGTAGGCTGGCAAGCGCCTGAGCAAATGCTCTATGAGCAGATTAAGCACCGGCCCCATATTCTGGTAATCAATAAAATTGATCTGTTAAATTCTGAACGAAATGCCGAACGAAATACTCAACCAAACACTGAACCAAACACTGAACCAAACACTGAACATTCTCAACCATCTAGCTTTGAAAGTTCTACCCAACCGTTTCCTTTTCCCTTGCCGCCTGCCCCTAGGGTCTCCACCGCCGCCTCAAAAAACCAAGGGATTGATGCCCTCGAAACGGCCATCCTCCAGGCTATTCACAGCGGTGATCTAGAAGCCGCTGATACTGATATCGCCATTAATCAGCGCCAGTCTGCCGCCCTTTTACGCGCCCAAACCGCGCTGAGCCAAGTCCAAACCACCATTCAAGATGAGCTACCGCTCGACTTTTGGACGATAGATTTGCGCAGTGCCATCTATGCCCTCGGTGAAGTAACCGGCGAAGAAATGACCGAATCTATGCTCGATCAAATCTTTAGCCGCTTCTGCATTGGCAAATAAGCTGTAGCCAATCATGTCTAGCAGGGTGATAGGCCTTTTGAGCAGGGCCTGCTATGACGGCTTGCTGTGACGGCTCGCTATGACGGCTTGCTATGACGGCTCGCTATGACGGCTCGCTATGGATGAAAGCATTGGGCTAGACTAAATCTAGCGTTTCGCCAAGTCGCCCATCAACTTTTTCTTTTGCCTCCATGCTGCGTCTTAACCAACTTAAGCTGCCCCTCAATCACACCGAAGAAGAGTTACGCGCAGCTATTTTACAAAAGCTCAAACTCTCTTCTGAGGCATTGACAAGTTACACCATTTTTAAGCGTAGTTACGATGCTCGTAAACGCGATGAGATTTTGCTGGTCTACACCATAGATATAGAAACACCTCAGCAAAAGCAAATCTTAAGGCGGGCCCAAAAGGATTCACAGATTTCGCTCACCCCTGAGATGACCTACCACTATGTGACACAGGCTCCCGTTGGCCTGCGCACACGGCCTATTGTTATTGGGGTGGGGCCTTGCGGCATGTACGCTGGGCTGTTGCTGGCACAAATGGGATTTCGACCGATTATTTTAGAGCGGGGTAAGGCGGTGCATGAGCGATCGCAAGATACCTTTGGCTTTTGGAGCAAGCGCAAATTTAACCCAGAGTCAAACGCGCAGTTTGGTGAAGGAGGGGCAGGCACGTTTTCCGATGGTAAGCTCTACAGCCGGATTAAAGATAACGATCACCATGGGCGTAAGGTTCTTACAGAACTGGTCAACCACGGCGCGGTGCCAGAGATTTTGCATATCAGCAAGCCCCATATTGGCACTTATCGGCTAGTCAAGATTGTTGAAAATATTCGCCATACCATTATTAAACTGGGGGGCGAAATTCGTTTTCAAAGCCGGGTAAAAACTGTTGAAGTTGAAACCAAAGTGACTCAACAAATCACCCCCACAAGAGAGCATCGGCAAGTGCGGGGCGTCACCTTAGCCAATGGAGAGTTTATCGCCAGTGATCATGTGGTGCTAGCGGTGGGCCATAGCGCTCGTGACACCTTTGAAATGCTCCATGCTCAGGGCGTTTATATTGAGCCTAAGCCGTTTTCTGTGGGCTTTCGAATTGAGCATCCGCAGCCGTTGATTGATCATTGCCGCTATGGCAAGAATGCAGGTCATCCTATTTTAGGGGCGGCAGACTATAAGCTGGTTCATCACTGCACGCAAGGCATTGCCAAAGGGCGAACCGTTTACAGCTTTTGCATGTGTCCGGGTGGGCAGGTGGTGGCTGCTACGTCTGAAGCCAATCGGGGTGGTCACCAATGGTATGA
>JAAUPS010000174.1 GCA_012033015.1 Phormidesmis sp. RL_2_1 | reverse complement strand
TTTTGAGCCAGAGCAGCCCTCTGATAAAAAGGTCAGATTTAGCCAGACTAAGCCGCTACGTTAGCCATCCAACGAACTGCCGCCGCCCAAAATGCCGCCCAAAATGCCGCCCAAAATACTGAGTCATCGTATGACTACCTCACGCAAATCATTAGAGGCTATGAACACCTGACCCCGTAATTATACGGAAGATTTGAAATAACACTCACCTCGGGCTTTGATACACTTGAGATAAAATCGTCAGAAGTGAGTCGCCAACTCGTATGGCAGAAGCAGATCAAAACTCTCCTCCAAGCTCTCCTCCAAATTCTCCTCCAAATTCTCCTTCAAGCTCTCCTTCAAGCTCTCCTTCAAGCTCTCCTTCAAGCTCTCCTCCAAATTCTCCTCCAAGCTCTCCGAATTCTAGGACTAGATCATAGCGATGCTTGATTCGCCGATAACTTTTCTCCATAGAATTTGCAGTGCAAGGGCGAACCTCGTGCTCGGGGTCTGGTCCGAGTTCTGTAGGATTCTATTTATGTCCGTTTGTAACAGGCTGCGTAATTTCTAGGCTGGCAACCCCGAGTGATAGGTTAGCGCTCAATGAACTATAGCTATGCCTGATCACCCCTTTTTTTTGTGAACGATGAACCGATTAGTCCAGTACAGGTTCTCAAGTATCTGAAGTCGGCTGGGCAGCTTGATAACTTTATCGAGACAATCTTAAGTCAACATGCGATCGCCCAACACCTCCAAGCCCATCCAGAACTCCTACCCACCGAAGCAATATGCGAGCAGCGCATAAAGGACTTTCGTCAAACTCAAAAATTAAACGATCCGAGTGTTTTTGAGATTTGGCAACAGCAAAACAATCTTGAACTCGGAGCCCTGAGCGATAGGTTGCAACAGCAATGGTCGATGCAGCAATTAATCAAGCTTGTGAGCCAGCCTCGTCTACACGAGCATTTTATCAGGCGTAAGCTACAGCTCGATCAGGTCTATCTTGCTTGCATTATTGTTCAAGATGAAACCCTGGCAAGCGAACTCTACGATCAAATCAAAGAAGGCCATCTTTTGAAGCGCTAGCCCAGCGCTACTCCTTAGACGAGACCGGTCAATCCGGCGGCAAGCTGCCACTCATCACCCGAAAATCCCTAGCCAACGATTTGCAAGAAGCCTTAGCAGCAGCTCAAGTAGGCGACGTAGTCGGGCCACTTGCGATTGAAGGGCGCTGGTGCTTGTTTCGGTTAGACAAAATTTTGCCAGCGGCATTAGAAGGGGAAGTGCAAACTCAGCTAGAGAGCGAGCTATTTCAGCAGTGGATAGATGAACAGGTCTCGGCGATGACCGTTAAAATGGAGGTGAGGCAATGGTTGTATCTTTAGATATTCACACTCAAAATCTGCCCTGGGACGAGCTGCCCTTAGCAGGACTCACCAGTGAACAACAGCTTCGGTTCAAAGCGACCGTTCAGTTGAGTCATCACGCCTTGGGTGAAACCCTGTGGTCAACCCAGCGTTCAGGGATGCAGCTTTTGGTGCTGCGAGGCAAGGTGCGGTTGGTGCAGCAGGCAGGTCAGTCAACCCTAATGCCGGGGCGAAAAGTTTTGCTAAAGCCAGGAGACTGGTTTGGTGATGTGTTGGAGTTGGCGGGGTACTGGCGGGCGATCGCAGCTAGCCAAGAGGTCTTGATCGCCTTTTGGCCATCGCTAGACTGGTACGATGTCGCTTCTGGTGAACTCCAAGACTTTTGGGAACAAACGCGTTGGCGCTACCAGCCGTTTGACCCCAAGCTTCCCCATCGCGTTGCGGACTATCCCTATTGCTTTCATCTCAACAGCGGGGCTGCTAGCTTGAGTTTAGTCACTCAGCAGCTAGGGGCGCCCATTTCGATTAAGCAAATTCTGCCTCACTTGCGTAGCCAAGCGCCTGCCGATGTCGCCGAAGCCGCTGAAAAGGTGGGCTTACATGTGCAGGTAGTGCAGGCTGAGTGGTCGTCGCTCTTTGATCTGCCGCTGCCTGCTTTAATGCATTGGAATGCCCAGCACTGGGTGGTGGTATATGCCGTTGAGAAAGATCGATTAGTAGTAGCAGATCCAACCAACCCTCGTCAGACCTGTGAGAGCATACCCTATGGCATGGTTGAGGCCGCTTGGGATGGTCAGCTTTGGCTGGTGCAGCCCCTGCCTAGCGGTGAAAAATTTAACTTACTGTGGTTTTTACCCGCCATATTGCGCTATCGACGGCTGTTGGGAGAAGTGTTGCTAGCTTCGTTGGTGATTGAGCTGTTGGGGTTAGGTGCGCCATTACTCACGCAGGTTGTGATTGATAAGGCCATTTCTAACAACAGTTTGTCCACATTGCAGGTGATGGTAGTCGGCTTGTTGGGCATTGGCCTTTTTAGTACGGGGCTTGGCATTTTAAGGCTGTTTTTGTTTAGCCATACGGCTCGCCGCTTAGATTTGAGCCTGTCTTCTCAGCTATTTCGGCATTTGGTGCAGCTTCCTTTGGCCTACTTTGAGTCGCGGCGAGTCGGGGATACGGTCGCTAACGTGCAGGAGTTAGAAAATATTCGGCAGTTTCTCACCGGCACTAGCCTGACGGTCGTGCTAGATGCAATGTTCACGGTGGTGTATATCGCCGTGATGATCGCCTACAGCCCAATGCTGACGCTGGCGGCTCTGGCGGTAGTGCCACTTTTTATCTTGTTGATTGTGGGAATTACGCCGACATTACAACACTGGTTAAACGAGTCTTTTAACCGCCGCGCAGACAGTCAGTCTTTTCTGTTGGAGACGATTAGCGGCATTCATGCGGTTAAGGCGCATACCGCTCAGAGGCCGACACGCGATCGCTGGGAAGGGCTTTTCGCTCGCTACGTCAACACCGGCTTTCGCGCCGATACACTCGCCAATATCGATAGTCATATCGCCCAATTTCTCTCCCGCCTTTCAGAGATTTTAATTTTGTTTATAGGCGCTCAGCTCGTGATCAACAGTTCTTCGGAGCGCCCCTTTACCATCGGCAGTCTGATTGCTTTTCAAATGCTCTCAGCTCAAGCAATCGGCCCTATTTTGCGGCTAGCCCAGCTCTGGGAAACGTTTCAGCGAGTGCTGCTCTCAGTTCAGCGAATTGGCATGATATTAAACGCTACGCCCGAAGAAACTGCCGAAGCCGGACTAGTGCTCCCGCCGCTCGTAGGCCAAATTGCCTTTGAAAAGATCACGTTTCAATATCCTTCGGCAGAAGAGCCGGTACTGCGCGGTATTTCTTTTAAGCTGCAGCCGGGTGCGTTTGTGGGTGTTGTTGGCCGTAGTGGCTCTGGCAAAAGCACGTTGTCTAAGCTTATTCAGCGGCTTTACCCACCGACTTCAGGGCGCGTATTGATAGATGCAATAGATATTAAGGCGGCTAACCTTCAGTCGCTGCGACAGCAAATTGCGGTGGTTTTGCAGGATGACTTTTTATTCAATGGCAGCATTATAGAAAATATCACCTTTGGTAAGAGCGATGTTTCGATGGCAGATGTGGTGGCAGCGGCGAAAAGAGCGATCGCACACGACTTTATTATGTCACTACCCAACGGCTACGAAACTCTCATTGGCGAGCGAGGCACCGGCCTCTCTGGCGGTCAAAGGCAGCGAATTGCCCTAGCGCGGCTGTTTCTTTCAGATGCACCTATCCTGATTTTAGATGAGGCCACCAGTGCCCTAGATGCCCAAACTGAGCGTCAGGTTTTGAGTAATCTTCGTCAATTTGCCCAGGGACGTACACTCATGATTTTGACCCATCGCTACGCAGTTTTGAAATCGGCAGATATGATTTTGGTGTTAGAAGAAGGCATTTTGGCGGAGCGGGGATCTCATGCTGAGTTAATTGCCGCCAAAGGTATTTATGCAGCGCTCTACCATCAGCAAATGGATGATGAGAGTCATTAGTCTGGCAGTTGAACAGGCGCGACTTTTTTGTTTGAGTTTGTAAAGTTTACGTTATTTTCCGACTATCTCACCCGAGTTAAATCACACAGATAGCAGAGCAAGACCATGCTTAGGAAAAAGATGCCTGTTCAGCCCGTTGATCATTTTCGCGCTGTGTTTGCTGATTTTGATGGGGCGATCGCTCACCAAGCCCAATATTCCTCCTTCAACAATCCTACTCCTAGCAGTGGTCATCAGCGATTGAGTTCGGCTCTGCCTACCCAGACTGCACAGAGACCAATCTCTGGTCAGGTCAGGTCTTTGAGTGAGGCCACTGCAAGTGTTTCCAACCGCAGTAGTAGCAGTCGTTGGCAGTCTCAAGGCTGGTTAGGGCAGCAGGTAGAGGGCATCTGCAAGCGCCTGAGCCCAGCTAATTCAAGCGCCGCTAATTCGCCTCATCAAGGGCCGCTCGTTGGCATTATTGATACTGGCTATGGGCAAGGGCAGCATGGCCAGGAGGTATTAAAAGCCATTCAAAGTGCCCATACAGACTCACAGATTTAGTCGCTGATGGCGTGGGCACAGGTGGGTGGGCAGCGTCACTGACTCAGTTTGTAGATGTCGCTAAGGCATTTGGCGAGATGCGAGCCGTGGCGAATCTCAGTTTTGATTTGTCACAGCAGAATCCTGACGGTAGCGTGACGACGCGCCATCAGCTCACGCCTGCAGAAAGCAAGGCTTTGGACTATGCCAAACAAAACAATGTGCTAGTGGTGGCTTCGGCGGGTAATGAAGGCGGTGAGATGTCGGCATTGGGAAAGGCTTCTAAGCGTTCGGACAACCTCATTGTTGTCGGGACGGCTCAAGGCAATGATCGTGCGGCCTATTCTAGCTTTGGGCCGGGGCTGGACTTTTTGGTGTCGGCAGAGAGTCAACAGCAGGCAGGGACTTCGATGGCAGCGGCAGAAACGACACGGGCGATCGCACAGCTCTGGTCAGCTCATCCTCATCTCTCTTCAAGCCAGGTTGTGCAAGTGCTTGAGGTGACTGCCCAAGACTTGAAAACGCCAGGTTGGGATGTGCAAACAGGGTTGGGGCGATTAAATCCTGTGGCGGCTGGGCTGGCCGCAGATACTTTGCCTGCTCAGTCGGCATTGGCTAAATGGGGGGTCTTAAAAACGTCACCTGGCTCAAATCGTGAGATGTGGACCGGAGGGGAGGGGGCGATCGCAAGTGAACGGCCTAACAGGCTAACAGGCGATCTGTCTAGGCCACCTTCTAGCGGTATATCCGCTGCTCGCGCACGAAATGAACATCAGGCTCATCGCCCTAGTGCGCCTTCTAGCGGTATGTCTGCTGCCCGCACGCGTAATGAACATCAGGCTCATCGTCCTCAGTCATCCACTTCACAAACACTCAAATACACGCCAGGAACGGCAGTGATGAGTAGCGATCGCGTGCGCCAGTGGCAAAACGCGATGAAAGCGCAAGGATTCAACATTGACGTAGACGGAAAATTTGGCCCGCAAAGTGCAGCCGTCGCCCGAGAGTTTCAGCGGCGAAATGGCCTTGAAGTAGATGGCAAAGTCGGGCCGCAAACTTGGCAGGCTAGCTTTCCGTATCGAGGGATGTCACCTGATACCGCAGAGCGATACGCCCAACGAGATCGAGCTGCTAATCAGCTAATCACCGCAGCTAGCGGCCAAGAAACAATCAAGTATGTGCCAGGAACCTCAACGATGAGTAGCGATCGCGTTCGCCAGTGGCAGACCGCAATGAAGAACAAAGGATACAACATTGACGTAGATGGAAAATTTGGCCCGCAAAGTGCAGCCGTCGCCCGCGAGTTTCAGCGGCGAAATGGCCTTGAAGTAGATGGCAAAGTCGGCCCCCAAACTTGGGCGGCTAGCTTTGTTCCACCGGTCAGATCAACACCGTCCCTATCGTCTACGATTCCGCTTGCGCCTAATACCCGTAACAGCAGTACTGGCAGTAACAACCGTCGTAATGAAGATCTCCTAATTGGAAGAAAGCCTTCCGAAGATCCTAGTCCATACTTTTTCATAAGTGAAGATTCCCTAGGTGAAATAGGTATGGCAGCCATCGGTGCCCGAAATCCTGACTTTAACTTCGATATGCTTTATTATTCTTCAACTCCGTCAGTACTTGGACATATTCGGGAAAATGGAAACCATCGTTTTGGGTTGAGAGGAAATGTTGGTGTACTCAGATTCGATGATGTCAATGTGCTAAAAAACCTCCAGGAATCTGGCAGCGTGTCAGAAACAAGTGTAGGAGATTTAGATCTTGGCTTCCTTCCCATTACAGGAGAAGCCAACCTTGGCAATGACGGCTTTAGTGTTGGATTAGCAGGTAGTATTCTCGATGGTGCCTACACTTGGGGGAGTAGCAACCCCAACTCAGATAGAGATGGAACAGAACGTATTGGGCTAGGCTACGGCATGGGATCTGGGGTACGTGGACATTGGGATGACGCAGACAACGATGGAACCAGAGAGGGCGGTTTGGGCGTAGATATTGGACCTATATCTTTTGATGTGACAAATGAGCGCTCTGGTTTCAATCTGATAGGACATTCTCTACTAAGCGGGATTAGATATTTGAGAAACTAATGAGGAGTGAATGCTTAGCAACAGTAGACCGTTTTCACCTCATATACCATCAGAAAAACCACTATGACTCTCTTACCCAAAGCTCCGCCCAAAGCGGTTCAACTGCGACGTAACAAACATGATTTTTCGACTGCTCAAGACTACTTAAACGCAGATCTAGCGCGGGCTGTTCGTCGCGCCCCGCCTAAGTACTCTCGGCTGTTGTCGGGCGGCGTATGTGTGGTGGTCGCTAGCCTGATTGCTTGGGCGGCGCTGAGCAAAGTCGATGAGGTGGCCACGGCCCAGGCAGAGGTGATTCCTTCTAGCCGAGTGCAGCCGATGAAAGCGCTAGCTGGAGGACTCATTGAAGACATTAAGGTGGAAGAAGGTCAACAGGTTAAAGCGGGCCAGCCGCTAGTGGAGCTAGATCCTACGCTCTCAGAAGCGGAATTTCAGCGACTAAAACAGCAGGTAACCTTAACTGAAAGCACACTCACTCGCTTAGAAGCCGAGCGCACCGGCCGTTCTTCATCAGGCAATCCGCTGCAAAATCAGCTCATAGCCTCCCGACTTCAACAGTTTCAAGCGCAACAGCAAATAGCCAACGCTGAGGCCAATCGACAGCTAGGCGTCATGAAAGCAGCGCAGGCCGAACTCGAACGCCTTGAGGCAACACTTACCGTTGCTAGCAATAAGCGCGACAGCTTTGCCAAACTAGCGGCCGTAGGCGCTGCCCCTCGCCTAGACTATTTGGATGCCGAGAGCGAAACCGTTTCTCTACAAAAGCAGGCTGCTGCTCAGCAGCAAGTTATCTATCAATCGGAGCAAGCCTATGCGGGCGCTAAGGCTGAGGCAGCTCGGCTGTCGGCTGACCGTCAAAACGAGATTCTCACTCAAATAGAACAGCAGCAAAAAGAGCTAGAAAGCCTCAGAGGGCAGCTATCTCAAGCAGAAGAACAGCGCCGCCGAGAGACGATTACAGCAGCAGTAGATGGCACCGTCTATAACGTTAAAGTCGTAGAGGCCGGGGCCAACGTTCAGGCTGGAGAAGAACTGCTGTCACTGTTGCCACAAGGGGCACCGCTCGTTGTAGAGGCTAAGGTTCTAGGCCGAGATGAACGCTTTGTCAGACCTGGAATGCCAGTCAAAATTAAGCTAGAAAGCTTTGACTATCAAGAGTTTGGGCTGCTTGAGGGCACTGTTGAAAGAGTCAGCCCCAATGCCATTGACGATCCAGAAGCCAGACTGGTGTATCCGACTCGAATTCGACTTGAGAAACCTTCTATAACCATTCAAGGCAAAGAAGTTGCTTTAACGCCGGGAATGCCTGCTACTGCCGATATCGTAATTAGAGAGAGAACGATTTTGAGATTCCTGCTGAATCCCATTATTGAAAAATGGGATCAGACTTTTTCGGCGCGTTAAAACAACCAATGGGATGGGTGGATTTTATGTATGGGCTTATGCCAATCTCCGAGTTAATTGCGCTGTTGGGTATGAGCTGGTCGGTTTTGGCACTTGCTGTTGTTAACAACACATCTGAAACGTTTGTTCAGGTGGGCTATGGCCTACGTTAGCAGGCGTTAGTTAACAGCCGCTGACTCGTGATAGTGGTGAATGTGGGCCCCCAGCGAATTGTAATCCCAGTCACTGGTTAAGTCTCGAAAAGAGGCATGTACATGGTTGCTGTCAACTTCACTGACTACTGCAAAGGTGTTGGATTGTAGAATTTCGACCAAATAGCGATCACTCTGCACCCGCAGATACAAATCAGCTTGCTCATCTTCAATGTCGCCATACCACCACACGCGGGCATTAGCCAAGTTGGCCTTAAATGCCTCTACATCAATATTTTGGCTCGCCTGCAATTGCAAAAATTCCAGCCCAAACTCAAACAACAAACTCTGTTGCAGTAGGGGTAGCTCAGCCACCGCAATACCCGCTTTCTCTCCTGCCAAGAAGCTATCGGCATCTAACGGGACTTCAGCGCCTCCGGCTAAAACAACATCAGGGAGTTCTGACCACTGCCCAGCCTGGAGTGTTGCCGCGTCCAAAGATTGCAGAAATGAGCGACCCAGCCAGGTCTCGCGATGGAGTAATTGCTGTCCTTCTTGCTGTTGCCACTGGGGGTAGGGCGTTGCTTCTTCTTCTTCTAAAATTGCTGGGCTCTCTGGAATGATCATCGGGCTAGAACCAAAGAACATGGGCGAGGTACCCACCGCAGCCTGCTCGCCTTCCCCGCCAAAGGTCAGATTCAAGCTCAGATGATGGCCCTCGAACCGAAGCCCCCAAGGCTCCATGGAAGCAGGCTCACCAAAAAAGGCAATGTAGAAATCAGGCGCGCTTCGCTCCGGCGGGGGCGTCCACTCAGCCACCAGCGGGCTACCTACCGTCGGATAGTTATTTGGGTCGGCGCGGTGGGCATTTTCGGTTTCTTCCACTAGCCATTCACGATTCATCGTTTGAATCGCCCGCGAGTAGCCAGATCCACTAAATCCTTTCATCAACACATTGTTGAACGCGATTTTTTGTGCTGAATCGAGATCTCTCATCCGCAGGCCCACATACTCTTCTTTGCAGCGTGCTAACACGTAGCAAAATGCACGGTTACGGAAGGGGTCATCAAATGGCTGAACTAAAGCGGTTTTCTGTTCTTCTGTCAGGAGAGCCATAAAGCTTTGGACAGCAGCGGTAAATTCTTGATACCGCACGTCTTGAAGCGATTGGGTGAGGACGACGCTGGACTCATCAAAAACATAGCGAACTGCTGGTTGAGTCGAGACATGCTGAGGTTGTAAGGAGGTCTGATTGCGGTGCTCAGCAGCTTTTAGCTGAGAGAGGCTCCCGACTAGCAAACCAACAGCAGCTAAACCAAGAAAAGTTGTTGGCCTTGAAAAACGGGGCTTTTTTTTTCATGGTTGAAACCTACATTGTTGTAAACAAAGAATTATTGCTTCCTAAGAGTCGCCAGTTTCTCAGAAAAAAAAGATGACCACTTAAAAAAGTAATACCATAAAGACTAGCACTATCACTTAAAAGGTTGATACCATGCGGTAGGTGGTACTGTCAAGTTTCAACAAATATGGGAAAACACCATTAGGACTTACGCAGGGGAGAACTCAATAGCAGGTTCTCTGAGTTGTTGAACAAGGTATTCATCGAGCAGTCCATTTCGCTGAACTCAAGGTTAATCATGTTGACAGCAGGGCTGGGTGAACTAGCTTATATTTCACCATAACTTCCTGATTTTGTTTAATCTTAAACCGCCCAAAGTATAATAGCGACTGCGACTGTAGCCAATCACATCACAAATCACCTGTATTGGATACTCGCCTCTCATCTGGTCGATGATCATTCGCTTTCGTTCCGGCTCCACAGCTCTGAAGCTTTTTTTGCTACTGCTAGCTCCATCGTCAAGCGCCCTATCATACGCTCTAGCTCTGCTATTTGCTCTGCTGAATCCTCTCCCACGCCTTTCCCGCCAGAGGCCAGATGAGCCTGTTTGAGAAATTCGTTACGCCAGCGGTTGATCACCGATGAATGCACCTTATAAGCACGACTGGCCTCGATCAAACTGCGTTTGCCACTAATCATCTCCAATACGACTTTGGCCTTAAATTCACTGCTGTAATTTCTTTGCTTGTTTGCCATGATGCTTATCCCCCTATCGACTTCAGCTTACTTTCTCTAGTCGCTATCCTAGATTTGGGGTCACTACATATCTATCTCTCACTGACCGGATAACTTAGGCGAGGTCGAATAAATTTGAGCGAACCATGAGGTTCAACTTATTAGCTCAAGTTTAGATCAAGTGCGGTTATTAGAGCCGATTGCGTTGACAAGCGATTTTGGTAATGCTTTAACGGCTTTAGGTGAGGCTCCTACTGGGACGGCAGGCACTATCGTGGGGGTTCTTAAAAATGAGATAACGCCACCTTCTCAGCATCTTCTTCAGTTTCTGTTTCTACTAGAGATTCATCCCTTTGAGCGAAATACCCATACAAATTAGCAACAGTCAAGGGAGAGGCTTTGCACAGATTCTGCGGATTTAAAGCAGCAAGGTTTTCTAGCTGTGCTCGCTCATCAATATAATTTTCGGCATCCTGACGTTCCTCTGGATCAAATAAGAAAACTAAGCTATCGACCAAGATATAAGGAACAAATTTTTGACTAGCTTCCTCATAAAATTTTAATTCTGCGGGTTCTTCTTTGGTAGGATCTACTTCTACTTCTACTTCTACTTCTACTAAGCTTTCTACTAAGGCTTCCTGCTGTTCCGCTGCCGAAGATTCATTTAGTTGTTTCATCTCCTCAGAGGGAAGCTCTTGATACCAGTCAATATGGGCTTTCCATGCAGAAATAGCAGCTAAATCGTGATGATAGATTCTCGTAACTTCAGGAAAAAGAAAGTCTAACTCATCAATGGTTTCTATTTTATCTAGAACAGTTAAGATGTCTTGCCTGATAAGTGAATCTGCAGTTAGGAGACGATCGCCGACTACTTCCCATTCTCCCTGCATTTGATAAGTCATGGCAATAGCCTGCTCAATAGCCCAAACACATTCTCGACGACGAATGTAAGCGGCTGCATTAACTCCTTGCATAAGCTGATGGTTACTGTAGTCCGAAAGCGCATTAAACATCATGTCTCTAGCAGCCGTAATTTCACTATTTCGCAATTCCAAATTGCTCATCATGACGGCAGACTGCAATCGGTTC
>JAAUPS010000399.1 GCA_012033015.1 Phormidesmis sp. RL_2_1 | reverse complement strand
TGACAGGTACCGGTAAGTAAAACATGAGAGCTAACCCCGTCAAAATTTTCTCAGGCTAAGTGGACGACTTAACATTTAGTGACGTCAGATCAGCCATTTCGCTCTTTAGTTATGGCTGTAATGTATGCGTATGTATATGTATGTATGCGTATATGTGTATGAGTATGTGTGTGTCATGTGTGTGTCATGTGTGTTTGTGTGTGTTTTTCTCCTCCCCCAACAGGCTTACGCCATACATGAGTAGACTTGTATTACACAATTACATTACATAAATAGACTTACATAGCTGGCTAAAAGTTTCTAAGCGTAAAATTTTAGCCATGTTATCTGCTAACAGTATCCATCCTGTATGGCTTTGGTCAAATTTTGGCCTGATCAAGCTCGATCTCACTATTGTCATCGATTATCAATAAGAATAATTATGCATAACTAATTTATGTGGTAAATTTTACTTAGGAGGCGAAAAAACTTTTTATCAGGAGTAATGGGTATGATGCCAACGCAGCAAGTTTCGCTACATGCCGTTTCAGCACCGCCTATTGAGGCGACATCGAGATGGGCCAATAACCCATGATGACAAACTCGCTTGTGCCGTGTGCTGTACTGTTTTACGAACGGTAGAAGCTAGTAGAAGCTAGCTATTTGGCTTCGTCTGACGACGCAGGGTCTCACCGCTGCTAGTCAAGGCTTTCAGCGATTACTGTTGTCCTAACTCACTCGACAGAAGCTATATATACAACTTTGTTGATTAAGGCAGCATTCCTAAAACATTTAGTCGCAAAATCTAACGCTATCGCTGCCGAGAACTCTTTTTGTCTAGAGACTTTGAGACTGTGAAAGATTCGAGCAGTTAGCTTGTCATCTAGTTAGCGTATCAAGCTCATTGAGACGTCCAATGTTGGGTCTCTCAAGTTTATTTATCACATCTAGCATCACATCTAGCATCACATCTAGCATAGGAGATTGCTCCGTGACAGTAACAGACCAAGAGATGATCGCACACCCTTCTACTCAACAGTTATCTAGTAGCGGGTTATCAGCTTCAGCGGCTGATATCACTGGCGAACAGATTCAGGCATGGATGATTACTTATCTGGCATCGCTGTTAGAAATATCTGAACAGGATATTGAAATCGATGTCCCTTTCGATAGCTATGGATTAGACTCTTCTGCGGCTATTGGTTTGACTGGCGATTTGGAAGATTGGTTGGGTCAAGAAGTCGATCCAACCCTGCTATACGATTATCCTACTGTAGAGGCGTTAGTCGCCTATTTGAGCGACCCTATCCAGGCTTAAAAAGTTAATTAAAAGAGTTAATTAAAAGAGTTGATTAAAAGAGTTGACCGGGAGCGTTGAATGCCATGATATCTGCCAAAATTCTTAATCAGCCCATGCCTGCTAACCAATCGAGACAACAAGTTGTATGTGCGGAGCCGCCACGCCAGTCTCCGTTGATTCAAAATGGCTTGGCGGGTGAAAATCACCTGACGGCTAAGTGCGTCAAATTAATTGAGACGACCTATCACAACAATTGCGATTCGGACTATACCGAGAAAATTTCTGAGCTGACCCGTTGTTTTAATTACCGGCAAAATCAGGATTATTTTTGGAGCGATCCGCAACACTCGCTGCTTTATGGTACGCCGCTATACGCTGAAGCAACGCTTGCCCAACGACTGGCACTCAACCATTTGAGCTGGTTTGCCAACTATAACTACATCTCTAATTCAGAAACAGAAACGGTGATGTATAACCAGGTGACGGGTAGCGTGTTTGAATCTCTTGGGGGATATGAGCTGCTCACTAAAGAGTTGGCGATGGAAACTAAGCAAGAGTATGAACACATTAAGGCGTTTCGCAAAGTTGGCTTGATGAGCGCAACAGCGCTGATTGGTCGTACCGGTTTGAATGCGCTGTTGAAATGGAATACTTATAAGCTGACATTAGGCCATGATAAATTGCCGACCTATCAGTACTATGGGTTGCGATCGCTGGCCAAATCAGTCGGCGGGCAGGGGCATCGCCCTCATTACTCTCGCTATTTAGAAGGCATTGAGAAATCGCACGACTTTATTTTAAAAGCACCGACTGTTGGCATGTTAGGGCGCTCGATTGGGCCTTCTCTTCCTTGGCAAAGTTTTTACAGCTTTAGTTGGGGCACGGGTTCTCCTTTTATGGCTTGCCAGTTTTATACCGTGCGCATGATTGCCAATTTGTATTTAAAGAATATGGAACATGCGATCGCAAGGTACGCCAAGCGCTTAGAAAATGCCGCAGCATATGTACCTGCGCCTACGGCCATTTCTCGCTATCACTTTTTAGACGAAGCTTTTCATACTACTATTTCTAAGCTGTTGGCACGAGATTTGTACAAGTTGTTTCCTCAGCCCACTGCTTACGAAAAGCTAATCGCCAACAGCGTCATTTATAAAATGCAAACTGGTACCCTCGGCGGTCTCTCAGCCGTGTTAACCCATCGCTATTTTCCAGATGATTTTACACTTTTTGAGCTGTTGTACCAGCTTTTTCAGTCTTCCGTATTCGGCTTTACCGAGGCTGAGGCCAAACACTGGATGGCGCGTTGTTTTTGCCAAGAACATGACGGCCTTCATCTAGCGGCGTCCAACCGGCAGCGGCTGCTCAAAGCGCTGCAGGATTTTTTTGTAGATGTGGATTATCTCAAGGCGGTGAATCGTCATATGGGAGCCATGGCAGATCGAGGAGAAATCTCTGCTGCATTAGCGCAAAATCAGAAAACGTTTGCACAGTTTTTTCAGCGGCGTTGACGGCAGGTCAGAACAGATAAATCAGACAAAGCAATCAACGGATTTGAACAGAGGTTTTGAAAGCGTCATGGAACCCATCGCCATTATCGGCATTGGCTGTCGATTTCCCCAAGCGAATAACCCCCAGACCTTTTGGCAACTGTTGAAAATGGCCAGCAGGCCATTACCTCGATTCCTCAAGAGCGTTGGTCAGTAGAGGACTTTTATCATCCTGAGCCCAAAGCTATTGGCAAAATGAACAGTTGTCAGGGGGGTTTTTTAGAAAATGTCGATCGCTTTGATGCTGCTTTTTTTGGCATTGATGACGAAGAAGCTCGCCACATTGATCCGCAGCAGCGATTGTTTTTGGAGGTCGCTTGGGAAGCGTTAGAATATGCCAGTATTTCCCCACGGGCCTTGGGTGGCACGGCTGTTGGGGTGTTTACAGGGCTCTGCACAGTTGATTATCACCGTTTACTATACCGAGACTTTGGCTGTATTGGCCCCTACAGTGGGACAGGTACCACCATGTCTATTACGGCCAACCGACTCTCCTATCTGTTGGATTTACGTGGGCCAAGTATGGCGGTTGATGCGGCTTGTTCTTCAGGATTAGTGGCCCTGCATTTGGCCTGTCAGAGTTTGCGCACGGAAGAATCTAACCTGTGCATAGCGGGCGGGGTGAATTTGATTCTTTCTCCTGACTCGATGATTTCTTCTGCTCAAACCGGTTTACTCTCGGCAGGGGGGGGCTTGTAGACCGTTTGATGCTGAAGCTGATGGATATGTGCGTGCAGAAGGCTGTGGGGTTGTGGTACTCAAGCGGCTAAGCGATGCTAATGCCGATGGCGATAATATTTTGGCTTTAGTTCGTGGCTCGGCTGTCAATCAAGATGGCTTAAGCAATAGTTTGACTTCACCGAA
>JAAUPS010000173.1 GCA_012033015.1 Phormidesmis sp. RL_2_1 | reverse complement strand
AGAAAGTCGAGGCCCAAGCCGATCGGCCCATGAGTGACTACAGCGACATGAAGAACCTCCATGTACCTTTTGGCAAATTGCCAAACAACAGATATCCCAACAGCAGATATCAAATGATGATGAGTGCTAAAGGTTGCTCTTCGACCTGATTGAAATCTTCGACCTTACTGAATCACCGTTACCCCTTGGTTAGCAGGATGTGATGGGCTCATTGGACTCATATCAGGGCTGACGCTTATGCGCACAGCGATCGCACTAATATTGTCATGCCCATTCACCTGATTACTAAGCGCTATCAGCTCATCCATACCCGTTTGTAATTCCTTTTGGCCTCTCAATATCGGCTCAATATGGCTCTCTAGATAAGTTTCAACCAAACTGTTATCACTCAAACCATCAGAGCATAGCAACAGCAAATTATCTTCAGAAAAAGCCAGATATGACACACTTGGCATCAGCTCCCCGCTCTCTCGGGGGCCTAGTGCCTGTGTGAGCTGGTAGGCATCCGGACGAGCATAGGCAATATCGTGAGGGATCCCCCGTCTCATTTCACGCTGACCAACTTCGTGATCTGTCGTGACCTGCCGCAGTCCCATACGCCGACTAAGCTGGTATAAGCGGCTGTCTCCTACATGCGCAACGGCCGCTTGGGTGCCCTGTAAAAGCATCATCACCAAGGTGGTTCCCATCCGTTCATGACCGGCACGGCCCTCGGCTTCATTGACCCGATAGATAGCCTCGTTGGCCAATTTTACCCCGGCAATGATAGTGGCTTCATCGGGCAACGGTCTGGGGGCCGCATCGTGGGCGGGGTGGGGCCAATGCTCCTCAAAATATTTAATCAACGTTTGCGCAGCTAACCGGCTAGCCACTTCACCCCCATCGTGACCGCCCATCCCATCACACAGCACATATAGGCAGTGGGCCTGGGTTTTTTGACCATAATTGTCCGCGCTTTTTTGGGTGCTACTGGCAATTAAAAAGCAATCTTCATTGCGATCGCGCTGACGCCCCACATCAGTGCGGCCCGCATCTTCTAAGCCAACGAGCTGCATGGGCAAAACCATCGTAGACTCGTCATTCTCGATCGGTTCGTCCAGATCGATATCCTCTAATACAGGATCATCCAGCAGAAGTTCACCCGCTGCGGGCTCATCTGATACGGGTAATACGGGCTCGTCTAATACGGGCTGGTCTGATACGGGCTGGTCTGATACGGGCTGGTCTAATTCGGAATGCTCCATGGATTTAGAATGCTCCATTGCCTCTGGCTCCAGTGGAGGCGTAGGGAAAACAATAGGTACGGCTATCGGTGCGGCTATCGGTGCGGCTATCGTTGGGGGAACGGTAGGGGTAATTGCTTCTGGGGTTGCTAATAAAGATTCCCCAATATCAGCTAGTTCATTGCGTAGCTGCTCCAGCGTAGCGGCTGAAGTGACGGTTAGAATGGTTTGTCTGATTTGTCGCAGCGGGGCAACACTACCTCGGTGGGGCTGGGCCAAAAGTGACTGCAGAAAAGCTTTAAGATCGACCAGGGTAGGCGGTACAACCGCAGGCTGAACGAACTGCCGAATGTGCAAAGACTGCTCGGTAGTGATACCAAGATTGTTGGCTAGCAGGAGGCTAGAGCGCCACTCGGGCAAAGGGGCAAGCGCTATCCATAAGTCGGTAAGGGTGTACATCCAGTAGACATGCTGGAGAGGATCGACCGCAGCAGAAAAAGCACTGATTAATGAGGTAATCGCAGGAGGCTCAGTCTCCGTAATCAAAATAGCTGTTTCCCCCTGTTGCCAAGCATCATACAAAGGCAAAGTAGCCGCTGGCAGCAACAGATAAGGATAGGCCGCTGGCGGTAACTCAGGAATTGACTGCAGGGTTTCTAGACGAGCTTGCGCAATGTGAGATAACTGCTGCTGCAAGGGCGATCGCACCTCAGGCGTAGTATCCCTAATCAGGGCATTGCCTTGGCTTAGAACGGTGAGGATCTGATAGCGCTCGGCCCCATCTGCAGTCACAGCGTCTGCAGATGCTGCAGGCAAATAGGTCGTTGGACTCAGCCCCAAGTGATCCGGAGGCATCAAAATCGCTTGCAGGAGTTGATCTGTCTGGGCAGCCACTGGAACTGTCGTTGCTGTCGCCGTCGTTTCTTCTGCTAGCAGTGATTCACCACAGCGCTGACAAAACTTGTGATGAGGTGGATTGGCAAATTGACAGTTAAAGCAGGTGAGCATATCAGTATTTTGA
This sequence comes from Phormidesmis sp. RL_2_1, assembly GCA_012033015.1. GTDB lineage: Bacteria > Cyanobacteriota > Cyanobacteriia > Phormidesmidales > Phormidesmidaceae > Phormidesmis. Next base: position 8,996 of record JAAUPS010000173.1, on the reverse strand, counting down.
ACGTGTTTTTTTGCTGAGTCCTGGTCTGCCTTGAAGCGCTTGCCCCGGCAAGGTGATTGCGTTCAACCACTCACCTATAGTTTTTATAGTTTTTGCAGTGTAACTTTTAGCTGAGATATTTGGGCCAAATTGAGAGCGTCTACACCTACGCCCTCGCAAGGATTATGCCTGATTATGGTCGTCTTTGTAGCGACAGGCTATGGTCTGCCTTAGTCTGCCTCTGCCCACGATGATGTTGAGCAATCTTTTCCTCAACAGTGACTGACATGAATATGTGCAGCACGATACATATTCAGGTTGATTGTTTGGGCAGCGATTTTACTTCTGCATCTGTAAGCGATCGCCACTCTCCCGGATTAAGCCCTCGTAGCGTCAAAGCACCAGCACCGTCAGCTAGGACAAACAGCGCACTGCGCACTAGGCGCAGCGTCGGAAAGCCCACGGCCGCTGTCATTCTGCGCACCTGGCGGTTTTTACCTTCCGTTAGCGTGATCTCTAACCAAGCAGTCGGCACCTGTTTACGATAGCGAATCGGTGGGTTTCGTGCGGGCAAATCAGGCGGTGCGATCGCCTTTACTTGGGCCGCACGGGTTTGATAGTTGCCAATACTCACCCCCCGACGGAGCTGAACCAAAGCCGACTCATCAGGCTCGCGCTCTACCTGCACCCAATACTGACGGCGATGCGCAAACTTAGGGTGGCTGAGCCGATGCTGCATTCGACCATCATTGGTCAGCAGAAGCAGGCCCTCACTGTCACGGTCTAAACGACCTACCGCATATACCCCCGGCACTGGCACAAAGTCTTTAAGGGTGGCCCGATTGGCTTCATCTGTGAACTGACTGAGAACGTTATAGGGCTTGTAGAGCAGAAGATAACGATAAACCACGTAAGCAATCTTATTAATTCTTGAACTCTGTTGATAAATCAACCCAAAACAAAAGTCAATCGATATTCTATATAACAACAATTGATTCAGAGGTGGGTTTTTGTCCCGCCCAGCACCCTTCGGCTAATCCACTATCTTTTCCAAAACACCTGGGCTATGGATAACATTAAAAAGTATCGAATGCATTGCACCCTCACCTTTGGTGATATTTACAGCCAAATCATCGTGTGGCTGATTGTGCTATTTGTCAGCTTAGCCGCTGCCCTTGGGTTAATGGGTGCAAGCCGCCCGATCTACGCACTGGCAACAGTCGGCCTGATTTTAGTGCTGTCTCTGCCGTTTTTGCTGTTTGCCTTTGTCACCACTTTGCTCAATCACATTGAGTTCGATGCAGTCGATCCGCTCACTGAAGCTGAAGCGTCAACGAACATCACCGCTCAAGCCAAGCAATTATCTCGGCAAGGCGCACTTTAAAGCTTCTTTAGCAGCTTGTAACAACGACTCTGGCCCCATCAAACGTTGCCCCATCAAACGTTTAGTTCATCATTAAACGTTTAGTTCACCAATGACTCATCAGCATCACTGGCTACTCAGCAGGTGGTGCTACTGGGGCATTACCTTCGCTACTGGTTTCTGGTGCGGTTGTCGGTGCTGCTGGTGGGGTGCTATCCGTCGCTGCCCCTGGTGAAGCGGTCTTTTCGTTAATTAACTGCTGCACACCATCTTTGTATTGCACCGGAGCCATGCTCAAGGCTTGGTCGAAGAGTCCTTTCGCCGCTGCTTTATCGCCTTGCTCCTGTAAGACTAAGGCTTTGGCCAACGTTGGCCGAAAGTCGGGCAAGGTGGGTGAGGCCGCTTGAGCATCTGCGATCGCCTCATCGTAAAGTTTCAGCGCATCATCATATTTTTGCTGCTCTACCAATACCTGACCTAGCAAGAGCTTAACCGAAAGCTTATCTACACTGCCCGGAGACAGTTCATTCGTTTGATCTGCGGTCGTCAACGTATCTCGCAGCAAGCCCACAGCCGCTTCTGTACGATCTTGACTGACCAAAAGAGCCACCAAACCTTCAAGTGCCTGCACATTTCCAGGCACTTGAGTCAGCACCCGGCGATAAATTTGAGCAGCCCCTTCTAACTCGCCCAACTGCTGCTTCGTCTGTGCCAAGGCAATCGAATACTCCGGCACCTCTGGCTTAAGGTTTGCCAACTTTTCCAAAGGCTCTACCGTTCCTGACAAATCACCCAAAGCAATTTGGGCCTCAATAATGCCAATCAGCGCCGTTTCGTTCTCAGGCTCGCGCTCTAGCACTTTTTTATAAGCCTCAACGGTACTTTGAAGCTGAGTCGTTTGGTCAGCGGCTGTTGGGGTTGACGCTGTATTAGCTCCACCATTGTAAGAACGACCGTTAAAGGCAAACAAAATAGGCACTGCGACAAAGGCTGCAACTGCCACAATAAGCACGCCTCTTACTAACCAGCTATCTTTTTTAAAAGCCACCATGCCATCTCCAAAAAGTACTTGAGCGCTTCTGAATATATCTGAGATATATGAACTTGATATAGTAAGTCTGAATATATTAAGTTAGCGCGTCTATATCTATATCAAAATAACTTGCTCATAGTAACCCCAACCGTCCCCTTAACCATCCCCTCAACTATCTCCTTATAAATGGCTCGGTTAAAATAAATGGCTCGGTTAAAGGGATGAATGGGGAAAGACGCCAAAAGCAGGCCCAAAGTACCCTCAAAAGAGTACGGATTTCTGTTGATTTGCCATGAAATAATAGTTACTTGAGTTATTAAGTATCCCCGAAAAAATACAGTGCAACCCAATTAGCTATCTCAGTGCATGGATTTATTTAAGTGTATGGATTTAAGTATATTTACGAGGTTGTTGCGTCTTTTTTGACTAAAACCTATAACTAAACCTATAAAAGGTAAGCCTATAAAAGGTAAACCTATAGAAAGGTAAACCTATAAAAGCTAAGTTATGAAAGTTCACAGTTAAAGACAGTCACCGTCACAAGCAGCTACAGTCGGCTTGAGCCCAATCAATCTGTCAAAAACGCCTCAAAAGGGCAAACACCAAACTATAAACCTGGATAAAGCCTCAATAAAGCAACGAGAAGCCAGGTGGGATTGGGGTGGGATTGAGATAAGAAAGTAGCACATGCCATAAATCAGGTTTGGCACTGATGCTAACCTAGGTTTTAAATGCCCTCTTTAGAGCAGCCTTGTGACCCTGCTATCGTCTTCACTAGAATGACACATTGTCTTCACTAAACTTGGCTATCAGAAGACTTAGCTATCAGAGCCACAGATACAGTTTCAGGAGTTTGAGGATTGATGAGTTCTGCCGCTAGCCGCCCCCCCAATTCTGTTGGCCACTCTGTTGGCCATTCTACGGAGTCTGCTGTCAAAAAGCAGACTGCAGATACTGCTCAACCATCTGTTTCACAACCATCTGTTTCAACAGATGCCAACGCCTCCTCTCAGGCGACCTCTAAAGGTTTGCGTAAGCCCCCTAGTCGTCCCCATCTTATCGGCCCACCCTCGCGGCCTAAGCCATCTGCGCCGCCTGCAGTCGCCTCGGAACCGCCGACACCTGCAGCGCCTGAACCACCCGACACGCCTCAGATGATTGGCCCTATTTCTCCGCCTAGCGAGCGGATGCAGTACCGGGCAATTGGACTGATTCAGGGCAAATACATCGCCTCTGAAGAACAGTTTAACCGGGGCAGCATTGCCGTTGCCGACGGCACGCTAATAGACGCCGTCCTTTTGGGCCGGGTCACTAGCTTGATTAAAAAGCACATTGACCTAGAACTCGATCACCTGTGGGTGGTGTATCCACGCACGCTGTATAACGACGAGAATATTCCTGCTCTACATGTGCAAATTGTCGGTGTTTGGGAACCTGAAACGCTGAATGCCAATTTAGAGAAAGCAAGTGAGTCATCTGCAGATTCGGCAGATGATGGGCCTCAATACCTCTCTACCGATGAGGCGGCTCAGCAGTGCGACCAGTTTTCGATTCGCGGTGAAATCGCTAAGTACGCTGAAGAAAAGAGCGAAATCGTCGTCAATATTGTGCAAAAAAGCAAATCGGAAACGGCCAAACCTAAGCGTCCTTTTAAGCTATTGATTAGCGGTCAGCTTAAAGGTCGGGCCACGGGCTACTTTTGGGAGCTAAAGGTAACGCGCGAAGGGGGCAAATTACTGCTGGTAGAAGGCACCCAAATCGCGGTTGTACCGCCGAAGAAAAAGTCTAAAGATACTCGTAAAGAGGGTCGGCGTCGCACCGGCGGGCAAATCTAGACAGCTCGGAACCGCTGTTCCGAAGCCGAAGCCCAAGTCTAAATCTGACAAGACGGCCAGCGACAAGACGGCCAGTGACAAGACGGCCAGTGACAAGACGGCCAGTGAACAAGTGCCATCTCAAGCTGCTAGGCCAGAAACAGCTAAGCCAGGTACGACTAAAACAGACAGCAGCTAAGCCAGAAACAGCTAATCCAGACACGGCTAATCCAGACACGGCTAATCCAGACATGACTAAGCCAGGTATGACTAAATCGGGTGATGTAACCTAAGGTCACGAACACTTGTTCATGAAACACCTGTTGATGAGCGTGCTCTCACAAGGGGCTTAGAACTATCACATATCAATGCATATCCAACGCATATCAACGCATATCAACGCATATCAAATTGTGGCCCCCAACTGTCTTGAGGCATTAGGCGAGTGTCTGTCGGTAGCGGTGCGATCGCCTCAGTCAGCTCAAAATCATTCGCATCGATTCGCTGCTTTAAGTCCAGGGCCACCTGCTGTGCAAAATACAAACTAGAAAGTGGCGCAGTGCGTACTGCTTTGCCATCGAGCAAGAGCTTGCCTGACTTGAGCTGAGCGTAGCTGACCAGCCCGAAGGTAGGCCGCACGCGCCGAGGAATTGAAAAATCAATCACAGGGGCGACTAACTCTTGATCGCTGATGGCACAGCGCGCGAGCACATCTTCATTCAATATAGGAATGGGAATGCCAATAGCCAGCATGAGCGATGGGCCGTAACCTTTGAAATAGCAGCCACGTACCCAATGGGCATCCATGCGTTTGGCGTCGCCTATCAGGGCGAGGGTGGCCGCTGGGCCGATGGGTGCACGGTTGGGCAAACGACGCTGGAGCGGAAAGTGCTGGGTGCCTTCCCAAGCAATATAGCCTTCACCGCCGCCCAGGAGGATGCGGGTACCGATGCCGATAGTTTTTAGGTCAGGATCATTTAACAGGGGAGAAAGGGCACCACTATTGGCATATACGGCGTTGCCAAGGCGCGGCTGTAAGGGGCCAAGGTAAGTGGCTAAGGGGCGATCACCCCCGTTTACCCCCACGATAAAGTTTTGGTAAAGATTGCGCGGATTAAACAGGTAAAACTGATTGATGCGATCGCGCGTAATCGTTGTCTCCAAACTGGCCCGTGGGTAACAGTCTGTCACCTGCCCAGTGGCGCTCAGCGTCACCGGCTGATCGGCAATCAAATCGGCGATGACATGGCCACCACCATATTCTTCAACTTCACTCTCCCTGTCAGCATCGCGCCCCGGAGTGGCCATTTGCCCCGCACCAATATACAAATCCACCGCCCCAAAGCCTGCATAGGCAAGCACCCCATTCAGGTGGCATTCAACAATTTTGATCGGTGGATCGCTATGGCCCAAGTTGAGCATCGCCCCCGATCCCTCCACTGGCTCAAACGTTCCTGTGGTAATCACATCGACGGTTTTAGCAGCCTGCGACACCCCCATTTCGGCAATCCGCACTTTGGCTTCACTAATCGTCCAAACGGTGACCTTGTGTTGACGAATTTTATCGTTGATCTCAGCAACTGTACGCATGGGGGCTTTAATCTAGCTGGTGCTCTGAAAACACGTAAATTCGTTGGGTTTCGAGCTGTTGGCAAACGTCACTGGGCAGGCGTAAATTTTCCCCGGTAGATGACCAAGGAAAAATTTGCTGATCTAGCCGTACCTTGAGCTGTGTAAATGGATCACCCCCAGTAGAGACCAGAAATTCGAGTTGTTCGATATCGCGCCAAGCTATGAGTTCGTCAAGTATTGCTGCGATCGCTGCACATAGGGGTGAGTACCCTCTTTGTACCAATCCACCGCCGCTAGGGCCGGTTGATCTAGCCCTAAATGGGCAATCAGCGGCATTTGGCCAAACACCGCCACCGCCACCGAGCGCGCTTCCTCTTGCAAAAGTAGGCCATGTTTTTGCCCCAAAGCCCGCAGTTTCTCCAACCGCTCATATCGAGCAGTGATCGGATCAGTGCTATCAGCACCTTCGCGACGCCAACGAATGGCCACCGTTACCAAATAGGTCTGGAGCAGCAAATGACCCATTTTTTGGGCTTTTGTGGCCAAATAGCTGGCATTATAGCTGGTAGCCTCAATCAACAGCGGCACCCGATCTACCATTTCTAGTCCGTAGCCCTTAAGCCCTGCAATTTTACGCGGATTATTGGTAATCAGCCGAAATTGCCCCACCCCCAAATCCATTAAAATCTGCGCGCCCATCCCATAGTTGCGCTGATCCACCGGCAGTCCCAAGCGTTCATTTGCCTCCACCGTATCAAGCCCCATATCTTGCAGCGAATAAGCTTTCAGCTTGTTCACTAAGCCAATCCCACGGCCTTCTTGGCGCAGATACACCACCACACCCTGACCGGCATTTTCAATCATTTTCAGCGTAGCCTGTAGCTGCATTCGACAATCGCACCGCATAGAACCGAGCGCATCGCCTGTCAGGCACTCTGAGTGCATTCGCACCATAATCGGCTGATCTTTAAAGGTGGCCGGATCACCTTTGACCAGCGCCAAATGCTCCGAACTGTCCAATGTATTGCGATAGGCATACACCTGAAAATCACCAAATTTGGTCGGCATCGCCGCGACTGCCTCACGCTGCACAAAGCGCTCGTGCCGCAGACGATAGCTAATCAAATCAGCAATACTGATCAGCTTGAGGTGGTGGCGTTCAGCATAGCCGACCAAGTCGGGCAACCTTGCCATAGAGCCATCTGGGTTAGAAATTTCACAAATGACCCCTGCTGGATACAACCCTGCTAAACGGGCCAAATCAACCCCTGCTTCGGTGTGGCCTGCTCGTTTAAGAACACCGCCTTCTTTAGCCCGCAGGGGAAAAATATGACCGGGTCTGCGCAAATCTTGAGGGTTGGCATTGGCATTAATCGCCACTTGAATGGTGCGGGCGCGATCTTCTGCCGAAATTCCTGTGGTCACGCCCCATTGTTGGGCCGCATCAATGCTAACGGTAAAGGCCGTTTGCTCGTTTTCGTCTTCAAACGGGCTGCTATTGACCATTAACGGAAGATCGAGCTGATCGAGGCGATCGCCCGTCATTGCCAAACAAATCAATCCTCTGGCCTCTACGGCCATAAAGTTAATTAAATCGGGGGTGGCAAACTGGGCCGCACAGATCACATCGCCTTCATTTTCACGATTTTCATCATCGACGACGACAATGGCTCGCCCTGCGGCCAAATCTGCTAAGGCGCTTTCAATCGCATCAAACTTAAAGGCAAAATTCTCAGCGGTCTGCTCGCTGGTTCGATGGGCGCGATCTGCAGCAGCATCTCGATTCCCTTTGCCATCGATATCTTTGGCAAAATCTTTGGCAAAGTCTTGGCGATTCACACCTTTTTCGGCATCGCCTTTTTCGGCATCGTTGGGGTGATTATCACGGTCATCAAAAGCGGCGTAGCCCACATGTATTCCCCATACAATCGAGTAAATTCATACGTCTCGATTGTATCGAATTGGGCACCCGTGATACTTCCGGTGATACTGAAAGTTTAAGGCTGCTGCTTTTAGATTAGTTAGAGTTAGTTAGACTCGATGGGTGATTCCCAAATCACTCGCTTTTGATTGGGATAACCCATACCACTTTGCTCCTGCATGACACGAGCGGCTTGAGCTGGGTCAAAATCATCGCTAAAGCGCGATCGCAAATCCGTATTGCGCTGTTCGGCTGTTTGCACCGAATTTTGAAGAATCGCAAGCTGCTGCTGCTGCGACTGATAGTAAGGCACCAGTTTGGCAATTGTAGTCGTAGCGACAATTGCCAAAAGTAAGTTCACTGTCAGCTTCACCGACGATTCAAATGCGATCGCTTTACGTGCCCCAGCGTGGAGAATGCGTTGAGGCTGATAGTGACTACCTCGATTTGCAGATGCAGCAGAAGCATGAGGTGCTAGAGGTTGACTCTGTAAGGATTCAGGAGCAGGCGTGACCGGGCGCTTAGCAGCGTTCATAGAGCGAAAATCACCAAAATAGCGAGCTGATTGTAATTGACTGGGCAGCAAACAGCGACCGAGAAATTACGGTTCCCAAGATACTCGCATACATTACGAATATTTTTTAGTAATCTGCAAGCACTTCAAAGTATTTTTAGAGTTCAGTCCTTCAAATTCAGTCCTTCAAGTTCAGCCTTTCAAGTTCAGCCTTTCAAGTTCAGCCTCTAAGATTCAAGAACATCTCAGCGCTAAGACAACCCGTACGAGCAACCGTCACATGGTGAGATGCTGCTGCTAGCCATATCTCCAACCGCCAGACAGCAGCATCAGGCAGCATTATCAGACAGCACTATTAGACAATATCCATAAAAAAATCCATAAAAAAACTCCCGACGAAAAACCGTTGAAGGCCCTCAGTCAGGAGATTTGTATTTATCCGTTTGAATTCTATTCCCAAGCATTGGCCTTGTGAGTATTGGCCTTGCAAGCTATTTTCTGAATTAGCACTTGCTAAAATTGGGCCTTGCTTAATGTTTTAGGATATTGGGGTGGAATATTGGCGTTGAAACACTTGGGGCTTTATTTGTAGAGTTCAGTGGCCAAGCGCAGTGCCAAAAAACCAGGAACTAAGGCAAGGCCGAGAGCAACGAAGATCTGAGTATCTGACAAAGCCATGGTAATTACTTCCTTGTAGCTATAAATTTAAAGATGTTTGCCTAAAGCATGTTTGCCTAAGCATCAGCGTAATTTTGTGCACTCATGCAGCAGTACGTCGTACACAAATGTTTTACTTAAAG
>JAAUPS010000398.1 GCA_012033015.1 Phormidesmis sp. RL_2_1 | reverse complement strand
ATTCAACAAGGGATGAATCCTGGCGCGGGCATGGCCTTTTTGCTCGCTGGAGGAGCCACCAGTATCCCAGCAATGATTGCCGTATTTGCCTTGGCCCGTTGGCCTGTCTTTCTGACTTATATCGGCTTTGCGCTCATAGGCTCAGTCCTAGCAGGTTTGAGCTTCAGCGCTTTGGTGTAAGAGCTAATTCTTTGCCGTAGAAATGCCCTTAAATCTTGTGAAAAGATAGCCCAATTGGCCGCATCAACCCTTATCCTACAAACGCTTGCCCGTAATCTTGCTGGCAAAATACCTTTTGGGCTGTACCGTTGCAAATGAAACCTTCTCGTCAAATTCTAATTTACGATACCACCCTCAGAGATGGCATACAGCGACATGGCATTTCCTGCTCCTTAGAAGATAAAATCAAAATTTTTCAAAAACTTGCCCAGCTTGGAATCCCTTTCATAGAATGTGGCTGGCCCGGAGCCAATACCGTCGATACACAGCTATTTCAGTATTTGCAAACAGAGCCCCTAGCACAAAACACACAGGTCGTAGCCTTTGGCTCTACACGCAGAGCCCATCAAAAAGCCTCAGACAATAAAATGCTAAAGGCGTTGCTCGCGCCAATACCGATTGGCTCACGATTTTTGGCAAATCTTGGGACTTGCACGTCACCGATGCGCTCAAGGTCAGCCTCGATGAAAATCTAGCCATGGTTCAAGACTCCGTTGCGTTTTTACGGGCAAACGGACGACATGTCATCTACGATGCAGAACATTGGTTCGACGGCTACAAAGCCAATGCTCCATACGCTTTGAAAACCCTCAACGCCGCCCTGATAGCTGGCGCAGAATGGTTGGTGCTATGTGATACCAACGGCGGTACTCTGCCGAAAGAAATCGAAACTATCGTGGCCGAAGTCCACACTTGGTTACACCAACGCGCGTCCACTCTAAAGCTAAACAAACTGCCAGGGCTAGGCATTCATACCCACAATGACAGTGGTACAGCCGTCGCAGGTGCCTTAGCGGCTGTTGAGGCCCAAGCCAACATGGTACACGGCACCATCAATGGCTATGGCGAGCGCTGTGGCAATGCTGATCTGTGTGCGCTCATTCCCGACTTACAGCTCAAAATGGGCCACGACTGTTTGGCCCCACAGCACCTACAAACACTCACCCAAACCAGCTACTTCATCAGTGAGATTGTTAACCTTGCCCCAGACGATCACGCGCCCTATGTTGGTCGTTCAGCCTTTGCCCACAAAGGTGGCATCCATATCAGCGCTGTAGAACGCAATCCCAAAACTTACGAACATATCTGCCCTACAGCCATTGGCAATAATCGCCGGATTGTCGTTTCTAGCTCTTCCGGAGCCAGTACAGTACTGGCCAAAGCCAAAAGCTATAATATCGAACTTCAAAAAGACGATCCGGCCATGGGCCAGATTATCCATACCGTTAAGGAGCTAGAAAGCAAGGGCTACCAGTTTGAAGCGGCTGAAGCCAGCTTTGAATTGCTCATGCTAAGTGCTTTGGGTAAGTATGAGCCCATGTTTCAGCTCAGAGGATTTGAGGTAAGCTACAATGTCCTTCAATCCGATGTGCAGTGCAATATTGGCGCAAGAGCAACGGTTAAAGTTGCTGTTCAAGGACAAGATGTACTCGAAGTGGCCGAATGCATGGGGCCAGTTTCTGCTTTAGACAAAGCGCTGAGAAAAGCACTGGTGCAGTTTTATCCCGTTATCGACACCTTTTATTTGACGGACTACAAAGTTCGTATACTCAATAGCGAAGCAGGGACGGCCGCCAAAATTAGAGTATTGGTAGAATCGAGCAACGGCAAACAGCGCTGGTCAACCATCGGCGTATCGGTCAATATTTTAGAAGCGTCGTATCAGGCAGTCGCCGCAGGTATGGCATACGGTCTGCACCGCTCAAAGCTGCCTGATACCGTTATTGAAAACCGTTCAGTAACGCCGTCAAATAACACCTAACTAACACCACTCACTGACACCGTTAGCTGCAATTGCCCTCTAGCTGTAATCGTTTTCAGCAATCGTTTTCAGCAATCGTTTTTAGTAATCGCTTTTAGTTGCTACCGGCCTAATTCAGGTACTGGCCTAGTCCAAGTAGCCCATCAGGGTTGCAGGTTCTTCGTCAATGTCATTACTGGCAATCGGACGATGGCCCGGAAGGACATCCAAATCAGAAATTTGTAGGGTGCTAACGGCAATCGGACGATGACCTGGCAATGAATCAATCGTAGCGACCTCAAATGAATTTGCCATGACCGGGCGAATACCAGCCGAGGAAAGAGAATCTACCACGTCGATACTGCTCAAAGTAATAGGGCGATGATTGGGCAATGAGTCCGATGTCACTACACGGGTATGGTCAGATAGTTCCATAATTTCATTTTTGGATGCTTTTACTAGGCCGCCCTTGCTCGCAGATTCGCTATTCGCTGCCTTATCTTCAGTGGAAGGCGCAACGGTCGTTTTTTTTCGAGTGCGGGATGCAGTTGTGCTTTTGTCGGTACCGTTTTCGTTGATGCTCATTGCGTTAACCTTGTCTTTCTATTGGCGGAACCTTGGCCAAACGCAATACTTTAACGGGAAGTCGGCGCATGGGCGACCCATTGGCGTTAGCTTATTGGCTGGCTAATTTGAATATTTGGAAAACTCAAAATCTAGGCCATAGACAGACTTAAATTTTGAGGAATTATTTATTCAAGCTTAAGAAAATATTATAGGTGAAAATCAGCCTGATTCAGTTAATCAAAGCTAATGAAACCCATAAAGAGAGCTGTTAATGGTGTGCAACAATACAATGCAGACGCTATAATCGATGTATCACAAGGGGCTGAAACGGTTTCGACGTTTTAACGAAAGTCGTGTTGTGATGCAGGTCAAGAGTGAGTCAACTCTTGTAAATAAAGGCTCAAACTTAAAGATACATGCAAACGACATCGTACCTTTTGCTCGTAAGCGCGCTCTTGTAGCTGCCGCCTAACAACCTCTTACAGGTTCGAGCGTCTGAGCTGTGACTCCGTTAATCAGTTCGGACTAAACCCCCAACGGACGCTCTGGCAAACTTTCTTTGATGGGTGCGCCAGCTAAGACTTTCATCAAAGCATCCTGCCTCCGGGATAATGGAGGGCTCCCGCCTTGAGGATAAGAAAGGCTATACCTGTGAATGAGCGATACGTGATTACTTAGAGCGGACACGGGTTCGACTCCCGTCAGCTCCATTAAAACGCTCTGTCATTAAAGCGCTCTCTGGTAATGCGACTAAAGCAACCCAAGCGACATGTCAAAGCGTCATATCAAAGGCACATAGCGACACATGATCTCTACAGTGACACAGCACATGTGACACATGCATCATGTGTCGGCCACACATATAGAGCCATATAGAATAGAGTTCTATAGAGCGACAGAAGAAGAGCGACAGAAGAAAGTAAGACGACAAAAAAGGCACTTAGCCTAGGCTAGGTACCTTTTTTTCGCTTAATTACTCACAGCTTAATTTATCTTTGGCTGCTCTTTGGTGGCAGTTAGCTCAAGATGTTGATGGCAATAGTCACCAGCATGGCACTGATGATATAAAACACTCCTACAACCTGGAGTTCTGACCAGCCGGAAAGCTCAAAGTGGTGGTGCAAAAGGTGCCATCTTAAGAGGCGCTTGCCTTTGCCATCGGGGCCTTT
>JAAUPS010000172.1 GCA_012033015.1 Phormidesmis sp. RL_2_1 | reverse complement strand
CGCGCTAGGAATGCTCACCAAGACAGCGTTGAGACCCTGCGTCGTCGTACGGCGCTAAGGAATGCTCACCAAGACAGCGTTGAGACCCTGCGTCGTCACAGTTGGCCTTGCATAATTTTTTCGACTGCCGCCTCGATCTGGGCGGGTTGCACGATGGTCAAGTCTTCTAATCCTTTGTTGTAAGGCGTTGGGATATCTTGCGAAGACATGCGAATGACAGGGCCATCTAGCTCATCGAAAAAGCGATCGTTGATGGAGGCAATGATTTCTGCGGCAATTCCGCCTGTTCTCATACACTCTTCGACGATAATTACTCGATGAGTTTTACGAATGGATTCACCAATGGTGTCGTAATCGATTGGTTTGAGCGAAATCAGGTCGATAACTTCAGGGTCATAGCCCTTGGCTGTGAGCGATGCGACGGCCTGCATCACGTGGTAACGCATCCGCGAGTAGGTCAAAATTGTCACGTCTTTGCCAGTGCGTACGGTCTCTGCTTTATCTAATGGCAGAATGTACTCATCGTCGGGCAAATCTTCTTTATTGAAGTAGAGCAGCACATGCTCAAAAAAGAGGACGGGATTGTCGTCGCGAATGGCGGCTTTCAGCAAACCTTTGGCATTGCGAGGCGTGGAGCAGGCCACAATTTTTAAACCGGGAACGGCTTGGAAATAAGCTTCTAGGCGTTGGGAGTGTTCGGCACCGAGTTGGGATCCGACGCCACCGGGGCCACGAATGACGACGGGAATTGTGAAGTTGCCGCCAGAGGTATAGCGCAGCATCCCGGCGTTGTTAGAAATTTGGTTGAAGGCTAGGAGTAAAAACCCCATGTTCATCCCTTCAATAATGGGGCGCAGGCCCGTCATGGCCGCGCCGATGCCCATACCCGTGAAGCTGTTTTCGGCGATCGGCGTATCGAGCACGCGCAGCTCGCCATACTTGTTGTAAAGGTCTTTGGTGACTTTGTAGGAGCCACCGTACTGACCGACATCTTCACCCATGACCATGACCGTTTGGTCACGGGCCATTTCTTCATCGATAGCTTCACGCAGGGCGTCGAATAAAAAGGTTTGTGCCATGGGGTTAGTCTTCAGCAAAAATATATTTGTACAGATCGGCGGGGCTAGGATCGGGGCTTTCTTCGGCAAAGGTGAGTGCGTCTTCGACCACTTCTGTGATTTTGTCGCGGACAGCTTTGAGGTCGGTTTCGCTGGTCAGGGTCTGCTCTAACAGATAGGCTTCGAAGCGTTTGATGGGATCGCGATCGCGCCAAAACTGCTTTTCATCGGCCGATCTCAGCTCATCAGGATCGGCTACCGAATGGCCTCGATAGCGGTAGGTCAAGCACTCTAGCAGTGTCGGCCCTTCACCGGCACGAGCCCGCGCTATAGCCGTTTTGGCCGCAGCACGGACGGCCAAAACATCCATCCCATCAATTTCATAACCAGGCATCCCAAAAACGCTAGCCTTTTTATAAATTTCGGGCTGAGAAGATGCTCGTTCATGGGCCATGCCGATGGCCCATTTATTATTTTCGACGACAAAATAATGGGCAGTTTCCACAGCGCAGCCATATTCAAACATTCAAAAAACTGGCCATTGTTGGTGGTGCCATCGCCAAAAAAAAGCTGCTGTGACTTGATCTGCGCCCACATCGCCCATGGCCTCACGCCGGTACCGTGTTTGGAAAGCTGCGCCCAAAGCGACTGGAATACCCTCTCCAATAAAGGCAAAGCCCCCCAGCATGTTGTGCGCTTTGGAAAACATGTGCATGGAGCCACCGCGGCCCTTGCTACAGCCTGTTTCTTTACCAAATAGCTCGGCCATAACCGCCCGCGCGCTGACGCCCGCACTGAGCGCATGTACGTGATCACGGTAGGTACTGCAGACGTAATCATCGGTGCGCATGGTCTTGACAACGCCCGAGCAAACCGCTTCTTGGCCATTGTATAAATGCACAAAGCCCTTCACCTTGCCGCGCTGATATAGCTCAGCGCATTTATCTTCAAAGTAGCGACCTAGCACCATATCTTCGTAGAGCAAGAGACCTTCGTCCCGGCTCACCTGAGGAGAGGACGCTTGGAATGTCGGTAGCGGTCTTTCCTGAACCATAGGTTTGTATCCGTGTGTCCTTGTAGCAGCTATACCAAGTACTGATTATTCGCCCAAACTGCCAAACAAGCAAATAGTTTTTATAATAATAGGCTCTCCACGCTTGACAAATATGACGCAGCGCTTAAAGCTATGCCAAAGTTATGTTTAATGATTAATGAAGCGTAATTGATGAAAACACTGCCTGCGAGTTTTGTAGGGTTCATATCGGTCAAGGGTTCGTTGCCGCATGGAATCGTTGGGTTCTAGCGCTTGCAATAGGCTACGTTTGAGAGCGATTATCGACAGTTAATGAATGCTCAAGCGGTCGAAGCAACAGCAGAAATTACCGAAAATTCTGGTCACTATTGCTGTTGGCTGTAGATGGTTCGAGTAAAAGACGAGTAAAAGATTGGCTAAATGGCTGGGGATGCAAAGAGTGCGAATTCCGCTGGACTATTATCGAATTCTAGGATTACCGATTCAGGCGACGGCTGATCAGCTCAAGCAATCGCATCGCGATCGCACTCTCCAAGTCCCCCGTCGGGAATATTCAGAACTAGCGATTGACGCACGGTGCCAGTTAATCGACGCCGCCTATGCTGTGCTTGGCGACAGCATTTCGCGAGCTGAATACGACCAAGCCTTTCTCGCAGCATCAAAGGGCACGGCGGCAGCGGCAGGGCAAAGTGACGAGACAGATAGTCCAGACGCTCAAGTGCCTACCATTGAAATTGAAAACCATCAGCTAGTGGGCGCACTGCTGATCTTGCTAGAGCTCGGGGAATATGAGCTGGTTCTAAGACTAGGACGTCCCTATCTCAAACGAGATCCACGTACTGCCGAGGGCCAGCAACTCAAAGAGCAGCCCGCCCTACCCGATGTGATTTTGACCTTAGCTGTGGCATGTTTGGAGCTAGGTCGAGAGGAATGGCAGCAAAATCACTACGAACATGCGGCCGAATCTTTGGAAACAGGCCGTGAGCTGCTGATCAAGGAAGATCTTTTTCCGGTGCTGCGCGCTGAAATTCAAGCTGATTTGTACAAGTTGCGCCCCTATCGGTGCCTAGAACTGATTGCGCGTCCGTTAGAGCAAAAGCAATCGCGCCAGTCCGGGATTGGGCTATTGCGAGGGATGTTGCAAGATCGCGGCGGCATTGACGGTGCAGAAGATGATCTTTCCGGCTTGGGGGTTGATGATTTTCTGCGATTTGTGCAGCAGTTGCGAGGCTACTTGACTGCGGCTGAGCAACAAGATGTGTTTGAAGCCGAAGCGCAGCGGCCTTCAGCCGTGGGTACTTACCTGGCTGTTTATGCGCTTTTGGCGCGAGGGTTTGCCCAGCATCAACCGGCGCTTATTCGCCGTGCCAAACAAATGCTGTTGCGACTCAGTGGCCGACAAGATGTGCATCTAGAGCAGGCTGTGTGTGCCGTACTTCTGGGGCAAACCGATGAAGCTAGCCGTGCTTTAGAGCTTTCTCAAGAGCATGAGCCGCTGGCCTTTATTCGAGATCACTCCCAGGGTTCGCCCGATCTGCTACCTGGGCTTTGTCTGTATTCAGAAAATTGGCTACAGCAAGAAGTTTTTCCTTTTTTCGCGACCTCGATCAAGTGGCCGCTACGCTGAAAGACTATTTTGCCGATAGCGCGGTACAAAATTATTTGGAAAATCTGCCGCTTGAAAATGAGCGTCATCACCGTCAGGCCGATTGGATGAGTTCAGGGGGTACGCTGGCAGGGAGTGGTTTTGACGGGGTAGGTGCCGGGGTGCTCGCCGCAGAAGGTGCCCTGGGCTCATCCCCTTTTGATCCAACCTTGCCCTTACCTGTGGGCGGTGCTCGCGCCGCTTTCGGTGGAGCGGCAGATCGCCCTGTAGAGGGTGCCTTGCCAGGGGGGCAGTCAGTTGGTAAGCCTAGTTTGGGCAGCCGTTGGAGTATGGCCGGGATGACGGAGAAAATTTCTCGGCTGTCGCCCTCAGGTCAGCTCGGCGGTAGGTCTCAGGGCGGCATGGGGCTTGATGCTTCGGCCGATCCGGTGGTGAGTGCGTCGAGTCGCGATCGCACCATGAATCACGCTGAAGGGAGTGGGCCGCGAGAGGGCTTGAGAGAGCGGCGAAATCGGCGGCATTCCCTGAAATGGGGCAGACTGGCACTGCTTGGTTTGGCCGGTTTATTGTGCCTGGTAGCGGCGCTATTTTTGGGCAGAGCTGTGGTGGGTGTATTGGCTGGTGGTCGGGCCAATGGCCCTGATATCGAAGGTGAGCCTTTAGATATTAGCGTTAATGAGCCGCCTATTGAGATGGTTGAAGAGGCGGCTAGTCCTACCGCAGCGCTGGCTGAAAACGATGCTGAAGGCATTGCAGCAGCAACTATCAACCAATGGTTACAGGCTAAAACGCTGGCTTATTCAAATGCCCACGACTCCAGTAAGCTTGAGGGTGTTTTAACCGGTCGAGCGTTGAGCGAGGCCCGAGGTAAAATTGCAGAAGCGCAGGCGGATAATTGGTCAGTGGAGTACAAGCACGGCACGGTAGACGTGTTGTCGGTTGAGCCAAGCGATGCGACAGATGCTGACAAACTCTCTGTGACAGCAGAGGTTCAAGAAAGTGCGAGCTTTTACGAAGGTGCCCAGGCCACAAGTCAATATGACTATGATGAGCTAGTTGTCGGTAACTATGACTTGGTGCGCGAGGGTGATCAGTGGCTCATTGAAAACATCCAAAGTCAATAGTCGTAAGTGCCTACGGCTGAGCTATGGTCAAACTTTGAGCGTGAGCCATTTGAGCGTGAGCCATTTGAGTGTGAGCCACTTGAGCGTGAGCCATTTGAGCGTGAGCCAACACAATCTAACCAAACAATAAAGGCTGTTGTGTTATGGCACCGTTTAGGGCAACTTCTTAAGGAGATGTGCTTGGGCGTTACTTAGATATTAAGATACTGAGAAGTATGGCTTAAATATATCTAAGTGGTGCTTGGCAAGCGGCATAATACTAAGTTTTTGAGGGTGTTTTTGAGGGTGTTTTTGAGGGTGTTTTTGAGGGTGTTTTGAGGGCATTGCGATTTTAATGGGGTAATTGTCCAGTAATTACACTGAAATAAGGCTGATTTTAGGCCGCTGTACCGTTATTGGGCTATGTTTTTACTTGAAGTGTCTGCCTTGCAGTGGCATTACCCATCGATAGGTGCTACGGCTTGAATATTACAGTCTGCGAGTGTTTTAGTCTAAAAAATGAGATGTCCTGAAACTGTCTCCCAATCGCATGAACTTTGCTGGGTAATCCCTCAATCGTTCGCCTCAATCGTTCGTAAAATATGTTTTGATCAGACCTCTGAGTGAATAGCCGTCAACGTATGCAAGTACAGAGTCTCCCTACGACCCCATCTCCTGAGCCTCAACTGATTGATCAGTTGAGCAACCCCAATGGTATCCCCAGCGAGTGTTCTCGGCGGGCAAAAACTCAGATTGATCTGCTGTTGCTGGCGATTGAAGCCTTGGATCTAGGCGGTGCAGAGGCCATGTTGGCTTCTGCGAGAGAGCTAGGCTTAGAAGAGGTGGTGCGAGGCCGGGTAAATCTATGGCTGTTACGTAGCAGCAATCCGCTACGCCGGTTTAGCCAGCGGCAGCCGATGTCCCGTGATGAAGGCAAGGCTTTGGTACTCATTACGTGTTTTTTGGCGCGCCGTCTAACGGTGTTGATTCGTCAGCTATTGCTGGGTTACCAGCAGTTGAGCGATCAGGGACTGTCGTTTGACCACCACTTTCGGCTATCGGATTATTTAGCTCGTTTTCGTTCCCACTTTCGGGCCCGGATGAATGCTAAACGTTCAGGTGTAATTGCCTACAATACAGATGAAAAATTGAACGAGCTAGCGATCGAGCTGCTGACCAAACTGCTGTTTTGCACGGGCAGCAACGGCGCAGATCGGCTCTGGGTGAGCCTTTTTGATGGAGAAGTATCATGACCATTCGGAAGCAATATCAGTTGCCTAATTGCAGCCTAATCTTGGATGGTTTGAGTATTGATCCTACCCCTGGCCACGAGGAGATCATGTCTCTATTGGTGAATGTGGAGTGTCGCTTGAGTGGTTTAGAGCGATCGCTCAATGGCGGCTATAACTTTTTTGCAGCGCTGGTGCGGGCGGTGAGTCAGTATAGTCAGGAGGTGCTCAGTGGTTTTGCCCATCCCCAGGTGATTGAAGGTGAGCCGCTGTTAGTGCATATCAATCCGGGCGATGGCCCTTACCATCACCTCGTCGTGCAGCCAGAGATTGCCGATTTGGGTGAGTCGGGCGATGGCCGAGCCATTGATATTAAGCTCTCTGCTGTACAGCTATTCGATTTGACTGAGGCGGTAGATCAGTTTTTTGCCGATAGTCAGACCCTACCTGAGTTAGAACCTTCTCTATCGCCTCTGCCCCGTCGCTTTGTGCGCACGGATGAACCCTTGAGCGATCGCGCGCTACCGGCTGTTTTAGGCCTTGGTAGTTTGGTCGCTGCAACCATGGCCATTGGCCTGTTGCCCGTTCCTGATGTGGTTCGTCGTGAGGCTGATGGCAGTCGCGGCGATAACGGGGCTGAGGTGGCAAGCACCGATGTTAACGAAGCTACCCCTCCCGGCGGCGATGGCACTGAGACATCTCCTGATAGCCTTGCTGCTGCCAATTTGTCTAGCCCGCTATGGGAGAAAGCGCCTCGGATTACCGATGAGGCTGTCGTGATCAAGCTACAGCGGCAGCTAGAAAAACAAATTGCCGAAAATATAGAGCCAGAGGCACAATTTACGGAAACGCTGAACTATCAAGTGGCCGTAAATGAGGCGGGCGATGTCGTTGGCTATCAGTTTAGTAATGACGCAGCGCTGCGGGATGTAGACAAAACGCCGCTGCCCAAACTAGCAAGGGCTAACGCAAATGCTCAGGGGCTAGAGAAAGATGCGATCGCACAGTACCAAGTCGCTTTTAATGCCGATAGTGTCAATGTCAGCCCTTGGCAGGATGGCACCACAATTGCGGCAACACCCACCCCGTCGCCAGATCCTACTGCAGAACCTGCGCCGAGCGACACACCAAATGCTGGCTCGAGCAATGATTCGTCAACTGCTGATGCCGATCAGCCCGCTGAAGATACAGCAGCGCCTACTAACACTACTGCCGTCTTTACCGACGAGCCACCGCTTACCTTGAGCAGCCTTGCAGAAGTAGAAAGCCTTAATAATCAGCTCAAGCGAACCATCGTAGACAACCGTGACCAGCCTAGGGTAGGGACTGCTACCACCTATCGTGTCCGCTTCAACGAAGCTGGGGGGATTACGGGCTATCAACCGATTGGCCCAACCGCAGCCAGCTCAGTTGATCAAACGCCCTTGCCTAAACTGTTGAAACCAGAGTCGGATGAGATCCCCTCAGTCGATTATCGCGTCGTATTTACAGAGCGCGGGGTAATCGAAGTTAGTCCTTGGTGGGGCTGGAGCTACTACGAATAATCTGCTACTACGAATAATCTAATGTCATCACCTGGCCATAACCTGCTCAAGCGCTTACTAGGCGAACACCCCACTTGTCTTAGCAGTCAGCTATGATGAGCTGGGATAGATGAGCTGGGATAGACGAGCTGTCACAGAACAAATGAACTGTAATATACAGTGAATGGAAGCTTCGATGGGGGATGGATGAGTGGCTAGTGGGCCAAATTTGCAGGGTAATCATTCCCCTCAAGATAATTTCCCTCAAGATAATTTCCCTCAAGATAATCCTCAAGATCACAATTTTCTCCAACGCTCCCATGATAGTGGTGCTGAAGCGCCTCAATCTGGGTTCTTTCGACCTCGCCCTATTTTGAAACCGGGATTGGATGTCTCTGAGCGCTACTCAGGCCCATCACCGTTACCAACCGTTGTAGAAGACGCTAGATTGCCCGCCGATCTAGCGCTAAACGATGTGGCTGTAACGGATTTAGCCCCGCCCCAGCAGCCCAAATTTTGGCAACGACAGCCCTATCGTGGCATGGCCTATTTTGCTGCTGTAGGCGGCACCGTCACGGCAGCTTGGCTGTTGGGTATTTTGGTGGCCCAAGTGCTGCCAGGCAACTTCGATCAGCCGCCCTTGCAAGAGGCTTTTTTACGCAAAACAAGCCGCCTAGCCTCTCGTCTATGGCATTTCCCCCAGCTATGGCACAGCCCGAGCGATCAACTGCAGATAGAAGCTATTCCGCTGCCGGAAACTGGGCCACTGCTCACGCCTGTCGAGCTATCGCCAATCGAACGACAACCCTTAATCGATGAACTCAATTCTATTGAAACCGAACTGTTGACCCTAGATAGACGGCTAAATGCGCTGGAAAAGCAATTGGGCAGGCCGCCTTACCAAGCCACTGATATGAGCATCCGGGTCAATTCCCTCAGAGCAGCCATTGATCCGCCCCTACAGCCAGCGATGAAGGCGGCTGCTTATCAGCCCGTGCCTGCCAGCCAAAATGATCGGCTATTAGAGGTCGTTAGGCTCAAAATCATGCTGCCCAGCGATGCGATTTTTAGTCCTGGGCAGTCTCAGTTAAAGCAGACAGACTATACTCAATCAGGTGTTGGATCAACTCGTGAACTATCCCCAGGCGACGATTGTCATTCGGGCGTATAGCGATGATCAAGGGGATGCGATCGCCGCTCGAGAATACACCTTGGCCCAGGCCAATGCTTTGAGCCACTATCTACAATCTGCCCTACCCCAAGAGTACCGTTGGATCACAGTTGGCGGCGGTCAATCTCAACCCGTCGCGCCGCCTAACAGCGCCACCGACAGCGCCGCCGACAGCGCTGCTGCCGATGATATTGCCATCAATCGGCAGCGCAATCGTCGCCTTGAGATTTTAGTAGATACCCGATAGCCTGCATGAAAATAGTTTTTTTTGGCACACCCCAGTTTGCGGTGCCCAGCCTCAAGCGGCTGCTGAGCCACTCGGATTTTGAGGTGTTAGCTGTCGTTACCCAGCCTGACAAACGCCGGGGTCGAGGCGGTAAAGTCATGCCTTCACCTGTCAAAGCGATCACTCAAGCTTGCCCTGTTTGGCAGCCCGCACGGATTAAAAAAGATACCGCGACCCTGGCCCAACTCCATGCCCTAAATGCCGATGCCTTTGTGGTGATTGCCTATGGTCAACTTCTCTCTCAAGAAATACTGGATATGCCGCGCTTGGGCTGTGTCAATGCCCACGGCTCGATTTTGCCTGAGTACCGTGGGGCCGCGCCGATTCAGTGGTGCCTGTACAGGGGTGAGGTAGAAACGGGCGTGACCACGATGCTGATGGACGCCGGTATGGACACTGGCCCTATGCTGATGGAAGAGACCATTCCCATTGGTCTATTGGATAATGCTTGGCAGGTGGCTGACAAACTGGCTGAGCTGAGCGCCAACCTGCTGCCAACAACGCTGCAAAAGCTCCATCAGCAAATGATTCGCCCGATTCCTCAAGAAGATGAGCGGGCTACCTATGCGCCCCTGATTACCAAAGACGATTACCGGTTGGATTGGCGCAAAAGTGCCAAAGCTTTGCATGATCAGGTGCGGGGGTTTTATCCCAACTGTACGGCACAATTTCGCCAAAACGACATTAAGATCAGTGCCACTGTACCGCTTGGCCTAGACTTTTGGGATCGCCTGCCTCAAGACTTTTTGGCCCTGCGTCAGCGGTATGAATCAGTAGAAATGGGGCTAGATCATGCACCGGGTACGGTGATCGCTATTCTTAAAAACTACGGCCCAGTCGTACAAACAGGCGAGGGGCACCTGCTGCTGTACACCGTCAAGCCAGCAGGCAAAAAGGAACTCTCAGGTTGGGATTTTGCCAACGGTAGTCGGGTTGAGGTCGGCGAGCAGTGGGAAAGCTAGGAATATAGCAAAGCGATAAAGGTGATTGGCAAACTGTTGGCATCTACGACATCTACGGCGACAGACAATTTAGGTGCGGAGCTGGCGGTCAGCGAGCTGATCAAAGCGCAAGATCGGCAAAGGGTTGCTTATGAAGAACGCTTGGCTGATTGCTGTCACTATGACGGTCTGCTTGCCGTACTGATGCAGCATCGTCCTTATTTTGAGGCGCTGCCAAGTGTGCGTCGCCCGGAAACAAGTATGGTGGCCATTCCGCTACCCAATGTGCGCAGCCGTGAAACCTCTGAAACTGCCGGTATTGTGAATGTGCACTATCGTATTCGGCCCTTGCCCTGCGATGTAGCGCTGATGATGTGCGATCCGGAGTGGAAAATTAAAACCGGCATCGAAATTGTGCTTTTTATCCAAAGACCCGGTGAAGATCTTTCTGATTTGCTCAGCCGCTGGCGGCAGACCCAAGTAGAGTTGGGCCAAGGGGTAGAATGGCTGCTGCCTAGAAAGCACAAGCATTTACTGGCTGAGGGTACCGAAGAGCCCCATCCGCTTTTTATTGTGTTTACTGCTGCTGAGGGCGAACTGTCGGCTCAAGAAGATCGTATTATCCGTGGCCTGACGGGGGCAAGTCTGCCGGTGGCGATTCAAGTGATTGGAGAATCAGGGCCCTAGGAAATCTAGAGTGATCCATGATCTATGACGCGAGCTATGACGCGAGCTATGACGCGAGCTATGACGCGTTGACACTTTTAACGATGAAGTAGCTGATGGAAAGGGCAAGAATGGCGATCGCCAGCCCAATGAGACTCAGCCCAGTGACTTCTTTTAAGTCCAAGATGATGATTTTTCGTGCCACTGCCGTCAGCGATGTGACAATCACAAGCTCTACTTGCACCACATGCTTTCTGAGATAGGCCGTGATATTTTCTAAAATTTCTAGGGCAATCAGGACGCTGAGAAACAGGCCAAAAATATCTAACAGCGTTTTTCCTAAAAAGTTATAGGGATCAGGGTTGAACAGCGCTTGGGCCAGATATCTTCCCAAATCAACTATCACGACGATGATGACCATTACCATCGCAATGGAAAGTAGTTTGGAGAGCCAGCCTTCAAACCGGCCGATATTTTGTAAAAAGCCTGCGTCACTTAAATGGTGGCGCATAAATCTGACGAACCGATTACTCACACTAATACTGATCCCTGCTGAGTACTTACCTATCCTACAGGGGGGGGATCCCTCTAAAATGCAGCCCGGAAAATTTGTCCGATATTTTTGTCAACTC
>JAAUPS010000171.1 GCA_012033015.1 Phormidesmis sp. RL_2_1 | reverse complement strand
CTTTTTGATTTAGCGCCTCCACATAGAAGCTGCCACGCTGATAAACCCACTGATAAAGACTATGGGTTGGAAAAGACTATGGACTGAGAAAGACTATGGACTGAGAAAGACTATGGGTAAAGACTATAGGGTTCTTGAAAAGCGTAGTCTTCAAGAATTGTAGTCATAGGGGGAAGGAGGATAGTCGTAGTAAGAAGGGCGCTGCGGTCTGAGCTGGGCAGGGGGTAAAAAAGTTTGATCGTAATAGCGGTAGGGAGCGGTCGGTGATATTGGCATTTGCGGCGGCATCGGGGCAGGCCGAGCCGATCGCCGTTGCGACTGCAAAATCAGCAGTACCGCACAAATCAGCAAACCGCCGCCACCCAATACGAGCACAACTACGACCCCAGCCCCTAGCCAAAGAATAGAAGCCGGTGGCCCTGATGATGGTCGAGTTAACTCGGCAGCAGGTCTACTGGCTGCCGTGATTTTATCCTGCAGCTCTATATCTTCGACAGAGCGTTGGTAGGCCTGCATTTTTGTTAACATCTCCTGAGTCTTTTCTTCCTGCGCTTTAATCTGCGCTTCCAAAGAACCTGAGAGAGTTTCTTGCTTTGCCAATTGCTCTTCTAGCTTTTCGGTGAGATCGCGCTGCTTGTCTAGCTCATTGCGAATCTCAAATTCCATTTGCTGAGTCGCTTGGTGCTCAGGTTGCGAACTAGGGGCTGCCGCTTCAATCCGAGCGAGCCTATCGCCTAACTGACTAGAGCGCTGGGTGTCTGCGTTGATCATCCCCATCCGCGCAACTAGTAGCACTAAAGCAGCTACCCCTGTGGTGGCACAACCCGCTAGGTATGCAGTTGTATCGCTCATAGGGCTTCACCTCAGCGATTGGACTCTAAACAAACACATACCTAATAGGGCCTAATAGGGGCGAAATACTCAACGATATAATGACTGATATGATGACTCAAAATATAAAGTAATTAACTGAATTCATTCACTGAACTGATACTGATTCATTCACTGATACTGATTCATTCACTAAGCCGGTTCACTAGCGCTTGCAGGTGAGTTGTCGTTAACTTGAAGGTAGAACAACAAGGTAGAACAATGGCCAATCAGAATGATTGCTATACCTAAAAACTTGCAATACCTTAGCCTCAAGCTTCTAAGCTCAAGATTATCATACGGAATTAGCAATATTCTTCAGTATTTCAGCAGCGGATGCGCGCAAAGTATAACACTCCAGACAGCCACTGGTACGATGTTTGCTCCAACATACCCTGAATGTCGAAAAGGATTCCTATTGCCCTTCGATGCTGCCCACAAAGCAAGACCTGCTAGAAAGTATTTTCTAACAGGTCTTGCTTTGTACTCACTTGAATGACAAGCGAGATTGGATGGTAAGCGAGATTGAAAAATTAGCGTTATTGCACGATTACTTTGCCAACCATGCCAGCGCCGCGGTGAGGGGCGCAGAAGTAGCTATACTCACGAGCTCAACATCAAATTTGGAGGAATAGGATTCGCCGGGGGCAAATGTGAGTTGCGAGTGGGTGAGCTTATCGGCTACCGCTTTGCCACCGGGCACATTGTTGGCGTCAAAGACAACGTTATGGGGTGCCATTTTGTTGTTGGCCCAGGTAACGGTGTCCCCTTTGGCAATGGTAATGGTGGCTGGTTCAAAAACGAGCAAACCGCCATCAGAACCCATTTTCACAGTGTGGTCAGCGGCAAAAGCAGGCGAAGCCAAAACGGCACAGCTACTTAAAACCAAGGCTACCATCATCATGGCAGTACCTAATTTGCGGAGAGCTTTAGCAATCAATTTCATAAAACCTCTAACGGCTAAATTTGTTTAGTTTTCTTGCACTTCCTGAGAATTATAGATCGCTCTGTGGACGTTTTGGTGGTTCCGAGGGTGTGGATTTGACGACCTGTCGATTGACTAGGGGGCTGTCCATTTCCTCCGTTAATTCTCAATTTGTTATTAATTCTCAACTTGTTTCGATGTAGTTTTCGATGTATCTGCATTTTTCATACCGATTGCCAGTATCGAGTTGCCAGTATCAGCCATGAGAGGTTTAGTCGGTGGCATCGTACCGCCAGATAAATGAGAGCCGCTACAGATTGTCTGTTGATAGGTGAGCAGTCTGCAAATTTTTATAGCCAAAGATTAAATGATTAGGTGTGTCAGCGCCCAATCAGCGAATTTATTCTTAGGATAGAAAAAATTAATGGCTTAACGTATGCCTATGGCTATGGATGTTACAGAAAGACAGGTGCTCGATTTGAGCAATAAAGTTGACACACTGCACAAATTGGTAGAGCAGTTAACTGAAAAGGTTTCTGGTATTGCAACGCTGCAAAGTCTCTCTCGGGCTGATTTAGCACCCGATAGTGGCAAGGTTAATTTGCCTCCGATGGCGACTTACCGAGCCCCTGATCCGACGATGATGCACAAGGACATTTTGAGCGATGAACCCCATATGGAAGGGGATAAATCGAGTTCGCCTCATAACCTATCGCCCGAAATTCAAATTCAGCGGCTCACGGCTCAATTGACGGCAGCATATAATCGCATGGCTGCTTTGGAAGAACAAATTTTAGCCTGCCGGTTTCAGTAGAGTGGTTCGTTTCGCAAGTCGTTTTATCAGATTTTATCAGTAGGTCGTTTTATCAGCAGGTCGTTTTATCAGCAGGCTTACCTCCATCAGCCGGTTTACCTTAATCAGCCGGTGGTAGCGCTTGCAAACGTAATCCTTACCAGTAATCCTTAACAAGTCATCCTTATAAATAGCTTATAAATAGAGTCGTAGCTGTGCTTCAACCGCATGTCGTAGCTGATCGACTGTCCAATTCTGATATAAATAGGCTGCGATCGCACAACCACCAGCACCTACGCCTTCTTTGACAAAGCCGCGCTCATAGGCTCGTAGCTGAAAATAAGGGGAACTGCTGAAGTTAATATCGCTAGCGATGTAGGGCGCGCCGACGGCGTGGGCGATCGCCACCGTATCAGCACCCTTATCTTCAATCACCCAGCGCGTAGTACCCACAACGACCTGCTCAGAACACCAGTCAGTACGCCACCTGCCGAATAGTTTTGAGTGGGCTAAAGCCTTGGCCAGTGCGTACACTGCCAGCATTTGCGACCCCCCAGCTAATAGTATCCCCCCGTAGCGACTCGCGGCTATGGCCACACCAGCCGCTACTGCCTGCATGGGATCGCCAACGGCGGCAACTGCAGCCAACGGGAAAAGCTGCTGCTGCAGAGCGCTAGGTTGACAGTTGCGCGATCGCCAAATAGCCAGACCCGCCTCTACGAGCGCCTGCTTTTGCAGATGATTGTTTACCCGTTGGCTACTGCTCATACGGCCAGCAACGTCATAGCCTAAAGCGCTCAGCACGGCTTGGGCAGTGGTTGTTCCACCGACAACACACTCACCCAATACCAAATAGCTGGCTTGAGAGCCGAGTTTGCGGCCCCAACGCTGCCCCCAGTACTGACCATAGCGTAAGCCGCTGTGCACCAGCGATTTGACTTGCGCCATGGTCATTGCTTGCCCGGTTTGGACGGCTTTGGCAATCACTTGAGGTAACCTCACATGGGGCACAGTGAGCCTATCTGGCAAGCCCGTACTCAAGAGCTGGAGCAGAATATTTTGCTCGCTGACAACCGCTCGCGTAATCACTGCCGGAGAAATGCCTGCAGCTAGAGCCATGCGCCCGTAGCCAGGCCGTAGCAAATCTCTTGAACGTGCACCGTTGATTAAAAATTCTGCATCTGCTAAGGCAGTGTACTGGCGAGATTGAACCGTATGGCCTGCAGCCGAAATATTCGGCTGCAGGCCGGTTTCAGTGAAGCTGAGGATACAGGCAACCATAGGCCGTCTGCCTCGGTAGCAATGAAGCCAAGCGCTGGGATCTCCGGCGCAGATGTGGATCATCTGCCAATCATCCGCAAGAGGTCTTATTCTTCAATCAATACCTGCACCCACCCTGGAGGCGCTGGCATGGTCATCCCCAACCGCTCTAAAACTAACCAAGCTGCTAAATGCACCGTAAAGAGATAAACCACGCTCGCAAATAACACGGTTAGCACAGCGGCGATCGCAATCACCTGCATACTGGGCTGGCCCCAAGTTCCCAGAGCAATCCAACCCCAGTTGGTCATTAACCGCATAAACCAATCCATAAACTGAGTGATTTGGGCAATCAAATAGCCCCATAGATCTTCTCCGGCCAGCAGTGACAGCAGCCAAATGCGAAAAAATGTCCCCAATGAGACAAGAATGCCACCGGTTAAGATAGAAACCTCCCAACTGGCTCGTCGTCGCCATAAACAGCCAAGCTGTACGCCCAAAAAGCCGTAAGGCATCACAAAGAAAATGCTGCGGGTAGGGCCGAGCAAAATCGTGAGCAACAATCCCGATACCGTGGCCGCCATCCAGGCCGAGCGCAGATTCCATCGTAGATACACTAAGGCAATCGGGAGCGGAAATAAAATCCGCAGCAAAGGGCCAGGGGGGAAATAGGTGTTGATGAGCCACATTAAGCTCGCCGCACTGGCCAAAAAAGCGGTTTCAACCAGGGGTAGCGGCCCTACTGCCTGCCGATGGTGACTGGGTGTTTCTTGTAAAACGGAAGTCTTTGCCTGGGCAATGGCTAGTGAAGTTTCGGTAGCAGGAACCGGGAAAAGCTCAGCGGAGTGCTTCTCATCTGAAATCCATGGCGCATCTTCTTCTTCTATCGCCGGTGAATCAGAAGGCCGTGAATCAGAGGGCCGTGAATCAGAGGGCCGTGAATCAGAGGATGAAAAGTCAGAGTGATCAGGCAACTGTGGGGAAGTGCTCATGGGCAAGGAGACATGACATGGCGGCAACTAAACAAGTAGGCTCTCTAAAGCGCCAACATCGATGATTTTGAGAATATCGCGATCACGCTCAATCAGCCCTTTTTTTTCTAACTTACTCAAAACTCGCGTTACCGTCTCACGAGCTAGGCCACTTAGACCGCTGAGTTCTCTATGAGGCAAGTTGGGAATTTCCATGCCTTGTCCAGCGACTTTGCCTTGGCCGTCAGCTAAAAACAGCAAAATATCAGCCACCCGTGATTGGCTATCGGACTCACGCAGCCGCAACCGGCGATTGACTTGACGCAGACGCCTTGCCATCAGCCGCACCAAATACATCCCCGCCAAAGGCTCAGTATTCAGCAGTTTGACAAAGTGCTGTGCAGGCATATTGCCAATGATGGTCGGCACCAGCGTAATGACATCAGTGGAGCGAGGAATTTCTTCTAGGGGGGCCATTTCCCCAAAAACTTCACCTTTTCCTAAAATGTTAAGGGTAACCTCTTTCCCATCTAAATTATATGTACGAATTTTGACCCAGCCTTCCACAATAAAGTAGACAGAATTTCCCCAGTCATTTTCGAGTAGGATTACTTGGTTCGCCGGATGGCGGCGAGTGACGACGCTCTCAACTGCCTGCTCAGCAGATTCTGGACTCAGAGCAGCCAAAAATGGCGTTATGCGGATTAGTTCGCTTTTATTGGGAAGGCGCGCATCCATTGGCAACGTGTAGGTGCTAGATAAGCTTCGGTAATTGCTGTGAGGCACGCTAACTCTAGCATCGAAGATGTCGTCAGGACTACTCGCTTTTGCCTGCACATCCGCCTCATCATCATGACCGGATATATGTCTTAATGACCGAATATATGTTTTAACGTGCTGTTTTATGAAGCTAGGTGCTTTGAGTTAGGAAGGCCTAGTGGGGGAGGCTGAGTTCAGGTTATTGGGCTGAGGGCTCTCAAGATAAGGCTTTCGAGTAGGGCTTTCAGAGTTGTTTAAATGATTTTTAGAAAGATTTTTAGAAATTTTGCTGGGTTGAACCAAACGGCATTTATTCAGTATATTTGTCAGATTTAATAGCCCAGACTTATTGGATAGCTCAGACTTATTTAATAGCTCAGCTTTATTGAATGGCTCAGACTTATTTAATAGCTCAGATTGAGTCGCACGATTGCCAAATTTTATTTGGATTTTATTTTGGTTTTATTGGGTGAGGGGGTGTGCTTTTTCACGTTGCTAGCTTAAACTTTGTGCACTTGCTATGGTGCATGTGCTCTGTACGTAACTCTAACGTATTTCTGCCATTCGGCTACATTCTCGCTGTATCACGATGGTTCTCACGTACCCTTATGTGGTATTCAATGTGGCCAAAGCTCTACCAAAGGCTCTGTCAAAGTTTTCTTAACGCTGTCAAAAGACCCATCCATCGCTGACTATTACAGGCATCCATTGTGACTTCTCAGAAGGATCAGATCAAATCACTCATTGTTGATATCGAGCGGGTACTGAGCGCTCAGCAATCTCGAAAGCCTTGGATTCGAGCCAGTGATGTTGAACCGCAGCGGCAGGCCCTCGCTAGGGCTCA
Source organism: Phormidesmis sp. RL_2_1 (assembly GCA_012033015.1). Taxonomy (GTDB): domain Bacteria; phylum Cyanobacteriota; class Cyanobacteriia; order Phormidesmidales; family Phormidesmidaceae; genus Phormidesmis. The sequence continues at coordinate 4,832 of JAAUPS010000171.1, read as the reverse complement.
AAATTATCTCAAGTCTTTGCAGCAGTCATTTGAGGCTCCTGGTGGGTGGGGGCCGGTCGATCCCAGCACAGGGCAAATTTCGTCAATTGCTCGTCCTTTCTCTAGTCCTGCGACAGGCAAACAGGCAGTCACTTCGGATCTTGCCTCATCTGCCCAAGCGAAAGCGACAGCGGCCAGCAATTCTGCTGAGAATGTCTTGCAGGCATTGCTAACGGAGATGAAGTTTTTAAAGTCCAGTGCTTTAGAGCCGCTGCGACTAGAAATGGACGGACTGCGATCCGAGCGCAACAGTTTGCAGCAGGAGGTGCAAGCGCTGGCTGAAGAGCGTCAGGCGATTTTACTTGCCCGTCAAGAAGCTCTTTCCACAGCGGAGCTAGAAGCTACTCAGGCAAGAGGCCATAAAGCAGAGATTGACGAAGCGCGGATCAATCAGCTTTTGATGGCGTTGATGGAGCGCTTGCAGGAAAATCTTTCGGCGCAGGTTACGCAAACATTGAGCCAGCTAGAATCTGATCATGCCGAGGCGATCGCAAAACTATCGGCTTCTGTAGATGCAGAAAGATTAGCGTTACATTCCCAGTTCACCCAACAGCTCAGTACTCAGGCTGACAGTCAAAACGAGGAGCTGCGACAGCTACAGTCCCGATCTGATCAGTTACTGGTCAATATCGATACGACTTTGCAGCGAATGTTTGAAACGTTGCAACAAAATATTGATACTTATCATCTCTCGCTCAATGAGGGCATTGATACGATGTACAGCCTGGGTCGTCAGGGCGAGGCAATTGTGCGATCGCTCGTCGATCACCTGACCCAGCAGCTCGGCCAAACGGCTCCCCCCGAACCTGCCTTTTCTCATCACGGCCAACCGGCTCGACAGAGACCCTATTTGCTTTGACGCAAGAATCTAGTGTCACAGCCGATGACTCAACCGAAACACCTAATCCGCCCATAGATACGGTCGCTTCTCTGAATGAGATTCTGCCTGATGTCTCCTCTGACAGCAGCATTGACACCTCCTTTGAAGCGCAGCCAGAAGACTGTATCCGGGAGGATGGCACGATTGATCTCGATCTTTTAAAGCTCGATATTGATCGCGCCGATGACGATAGCGAACTGTCTTTGGCTGACTTGACCATTGATTCTGCGATCGCTGATGCCCAAGTGGCCGAAAACGAAGCTGAAGACCTAGAAATAGAGGCAAAGGTCGTCCCTACCGCTGATGCAGCGTACCTCGCAGATCTGACCTTAGCCGATCTCACACTAGATTCAGTCCTTGCTGATTTTGACGCCAGTTTAGCTGCCGTAGAAGCTGATATAGACTCAACAGATCCAGGCAGCGCCAATCTGGACATGGACAGCCTGAACATGGACAGCCTGGACGCAGACATTGATCTGGACGCAGACATTGATACTGGTAGCGATGCTGACAACGGTGTTGGACTTGATCCAAACCCAGTAGATGAAACGCTATTACAAGATGAATCTGCAGATGAGATTGAAAATTTCTTCCCTGATTTAGGCCCAGAAGACTCACCTGAAGGAACGGCTACGCCAAGCGCTGAAGACGCTGCGATCGCCGAAGAAATATCTGACAATGAAGCAGCCGCCGCAGCCGCACCTTCTCTAGAATCCGCCCTCGTGCCAGATATCCCAGATAGCGATGATGATTGGGTTATTGATGATGCGGATGGCAAACTACCTGATGATGTGCTCTCAGTGCTAGAAACAGACAGCCAGGCCGCCGAACGAACTGCCATGGCAGCAGCAGAGGTAGATTCTATTGCACTGCTACCTGATTTAGAAGAAGTCATTGTTTACGAAGCCGAACCACCTGCACCCTTACAGTTAAACACTGAATCGGCTTCTCTAGATTCAGCGCTGATTCCAGATAGACCTGTAGAAAATGCTGCCGATCACGCCGCTGAAAGTTCATTAGCATCTGATCTAGCGCGAAACCTTGATAATGAGCAGATAGAAAACGAATTGCTAGACAGGGGGTTAGAAGATGAGCTGAACAGCATGGAGAATCAGTCTGAATCTGAATCTGAATCTGAATCTGAATCACCAGAGTCAGCGAATGTGTCAATGCCGGTTATGGCTGACGCCTTTTCAGCGTCTCTATCAGAGCAAGAAGGACTAGATGCCGAAGAGACCAATGCCGAAGAGACCAATGCCGAAGAGACCAATGCCGAAGAGACCAATGCCGAAGCTGCGGCAGATAGCTTATATAGCGCCGATGATCTCGTTACCGACGATGGCATAACCGAGGATACCGCAGAGCAGTTTGATGAAGATGAATCAGTCTCTGCCCTGCAGCAGGAGATCTCGACATCTGCCTCAGCACCAATAGATTTTGATGATGATTTAGACTTTTACACTGCTGTAGGCGCACTCGATAACCTGACAGAACCACCCGCGCTTTATCCCTTGGAAGAAGAGGAAGATATTGAAACTATAGGCAACGACACTGCTATTGATCCTGATAGCATTGCGGATGCTTCGTTTCCGCCCTTGGAACCTCCTACGGCTGAATCTACGACTGAAGAATCGGCTTTGGTGGAATCTCGCACAAGTGAATCTGCCTTCAGTGAACCCCCTTTAGCTGATCTGTCTCCCCTAAGTCAACCGCTCTTTCCATCCCCATGGGCTGAACCCTCTGCCGCCGCAACGGCAGACGAGCCTACCGCAGCCAGTGATAACCCCAACAGCCTGAACCGACAACCTAGCTGGCCTGAGGATGAGGATAGCCTAGATGATACACAGCCTAAGGCGTGGTTTTTGGGAATTGATCTGGGGACAACGGGTGTATCGGCTGTGCTGATCAATCAACTGGGGGCTCAGGTCTATCCCCTCTGTTGGAATGTGCCTGGTGATGATCAAGCCAACCGCTTTCGCCTACCTGCGGTGCTGCGAGTCGAGAGCAACCTGCAAGGACAGCCTAGTGCTGAGACTGTTGGCCCCATTGCTTTACAGCACGGCGACCCGTTGCTACGCAACATCAAGCCGCTGCTCAAAATTGGCATCCCTCACAATACATCGGGAGAACCTTTGATCCAATGGTCTGATCGCCAGACGCTGCCCTTGGCCACGTTGCAAGAGGCTTTGACTCATTTGGTTAAAACGCTCAGCCCTGATCATCTGAGCTGTCGGGCCGTGGGTTTACAGGAAAATTCGTTGCGCCAAGTGCTAGCTGATTTACAGGGTGTGATTGTGGGCTATCCTCACAATTGGCCGGATACCTATAGTTTCAATATTCGTGAGGTGGTGTTGGCAGCAGGGTTGGTGGCAGCGCCCGAACAGATATTTTTTGTCGAAGAGGCGATCGCAGCTTTGCTTTCAACCCTGCCAGATCCTCAAGTTGCAGATGATCAGCCAGATGATCAGCAGCCCGGACTCTACAACTGCAAGTGGTCAGGCGGTACGGTCGTCGTCAGCGCAGGAGCTACATTGACGGAGGCGGCTGTGGTGAATTTGCCAGCCGAGCTAGATCAGTTGAGCTACAGCGATTTCGCACTGCGGAGCTTTACCTATGCTGGCGACAGCATCGATCAAGATATCGTATGTCAACTGCTGCATTTGCCCGTGCAGGCGCAAACGTCAGGTGATGCAGACGGTGACGCCATGGTTCAGGCTGCGCCAACTGCCCAGACCAATGCTCTAGGAAACGACGCTCAAAGAACGTGGCAAAGCTTGGGACTGCATCATCTTAATCTGCCAGAAGCGGGGGAAGCGGCTCGACTGAAGCGCCATCGTTTGCAACAGCGGCTGAACGATTCACCGTTTGGGCATGAGGTGTTGGCCGCAGCGCGACAGATAAAACTAGCCCTGCAAGAAGACCATCAGTTTGAGTTGACCCTAGGGGATCAACATTGGGTAATTAAGCGGAAAGACTTAGAAGCAAAAGTCTTCGACCCCTATACTCAGCGAATTAATCGGCAGGTCAATGGACTCTTGAGCCAAAAGGGGCTGACAGCTCAGGCCGTAGAACAGGTGGTTTGTACGGGTGGGTCGGCATCGTTGGGGGCAATAGCCCGCTGGCTACGCCAAAAATTCCCCAATGCCACCATTATTCAAGATACATACAGCGGTGAATATTCCAATAGCTGCAGCCGAGTGGCTTATGGATTAGCCAACCTGTGCCACTACCCTCAAGTCCTCGATAGCCATCGCCATCAATATAGCGACTACTTCCTACTGTTAGAGCTACTGCGGATACTGCCCGATCAACCTTTGCCCGCAGGGGGCATTTTGCACTTACTTGAGGAGCGGGGCATCCATCTGCCCTCTTGTCAGGCCCACATTTTGGCGCTGATTGAAGGTCGTCTGCCGCCAGGATTGGTACCGACTGAAGGCGATCGCCCCATGATTAGCGCCCAATCAACTAACATCGCAACCTACCAAAAGCTTGCAGAGCTACCGCTGTTTAAAAAACAGGGCGGTCAAATTTATATTGCTGATTTGCAACAGGGCCAGCGGCTGCGCACCCACCTAGACGCTATTTTGGCGCCTAAAGCACAAACGCTACAGGCGCCTCTCACCGTAGAGTTAGCTAGCGAAACGGTGCAATAACGCCAAAAATATGAGCATGTCACCCGGAGGATACTGGCGCAAGGAGCACCAGGCAGAAGGAGCACCAGGCAGAAAGAGCCCATCAAAGAAATCCCATGAATAAGCGCGACTGGATTGAGCAACTATCGCTGGTAGAACATGTAGAAGGTGGTTATTTCTGTGAAAGCTATCGTTCGAGTGACAACATGAAGACATCGCGCGTCGGCTCTGAGCGGGCGCTGATGACCTCCATTTACTACCTCCTGACCGACGATCGCCCT
>JAAUPS010000170.1 GCA_012033015.1 Phormidesmis sp. RL_2_1 | reverse complement strand
CAAACGTTACAAAATGCCCGCATTAATTATGCTGGGAATGTAACACTTCTGGCCGCTTATACCAACTTTAAAGTTCAACTTTTAAAAGCCGCCTGCTGTCGTTGCATGACTTCGCCAATACCCTTTTCAGCGTAGTCGAGCATGGCGTCAAGCTGCTTACGATTGAACCCACCTGCTTCCGCTGTTCCCTGTAGCTCAATAAATTCGAGCTTTTCATTCATCACGATGTTGAAGTCAATATCGGCAGCAAAGTCCTCGGGATAGTTGAGATCTAAAAAAGGCTCCCCTTCGAGCAAGCCCACAGAAATAGCGGCAATTTGATGGCGTAAGGGCGAGGCAGTGAGTACACCAGATTGGATCAGCGAGGCGATCGCATCTGCCAACGCCACATAAGCACCCATAATCGATGTCGTGCGCGTACCCCCGTCCGCTTGTAGCACATCCGCATCAATGGTGATCAGCCGCTCACCCAAGGCTTCCATATCTAGCGCCGCCCTTAAGCTGCGCCCAATCAGCCGTTGAATCTCTTGCGTCCGTCCCGACAGCTTCATCACCTCACGCGACTTACGCGTATGGGTGGCCCCTGGCAACATCCGATACTCCGCCGTTAGCCACCCCTTGCCCTTTCCTTTCATCCAACCTGGCACCTCCTCACTGACCGACGCCGTACACAGCACCTGCGTATGACCACAGTGGGCCAACACAGATCCCGCCGCATATCGAGTAAACTGCCTTTGAAAGTGAATCGGTCGCAGCTCATCCGGCTGCCGATGATCAGGGCGCTGCCAAGCCATAGGGTGTCCCCCAAAGTGGTAAACAATTGCTATATAAGGTCAGCCCTAGCGTACAGCATTGCCCCTAAGGCAGAGCCTATTTTTGCTGCTGCTGCTGAAATTCGAACAGCCCCATCGGCTCAATAAATCCGATATACATCCGATATACATTCGACATATAGCGTATTATTTCTGGATAATTGCATCAACTACGCTATATTTAGTTGGTCATTGCATAGCCTTATGGCTTTATGGTTTCACACCCTATGGTTTCACAACTGAGAGCGCTACCGGGCGGCTCATTACACATGCCGCTATCTGGAGAGGTTCGTCAGCACCCCATGCTGCGTGCGATCGAAGGCACCGTGCAGGTTTTTACCTCTCAGCACCGCACCTTTTTTACCAATGTTATGGTGCAGGCCATGCGCGCTAGTGAACAGGGAATGCCCGTATTGGTCGTACAGTTTTTGAAAGGTGGTATTGGCCAAGGCCCTAATAACCCCACCCAAATGGGCCAAAACCTGACCTGGATACGCTGCGAGTGCGAAGGTTGTATCAGCAATCCGCAGGTCATCCCCGAAACCCAAGCTGCCCTCCTAGCATTGTGGCAGCACACGCAACAGGTCATCAACGAAGGTCAATACGGCTTGGTAGTTCTCGATGAACTGAGCTTGGCCATTGACTTTGGGCTAATCAAAGAAAATGAACTTTTAAACTTGTTAAAGCACCGCCCTGCCCACGTAGAGGTGATTTTAACCGGCCCGCAAATGCCGGAGTCTCTATTAGATGTGGCCGACCAAGTCACCGAATTTCGCCGCAATTACGTGGTTTAAAAAGGATGGTGTCACCAAGTGTCCAAGCAGTGTTCCAATATCCAAAAAGTGTTCCAATCAGCGTGCAAAGCAAAGATTGAAGTGCAAAAACTGTCAAGTGTCAAAGCAAGTGTCCAATCAAGTGTCAAAGAGTAGTCTAAAACATGATTAAAAACGACGCCTGGATCAAAGAAGCTGCTAGCCAAGGTCTGATTAAACCTTTCGAGCCCGCTCTGGTGCGCCGCATCCAACTGCAGTCAAACGGCAGTCAAAACGGCAGTCAAAACGGCAGTCAAAACGGCAGTCAAAACGGCAATCCTAGCCCCCAAAACAACCTAGAGACACCTGTCATCAGCTACGGACTCTCCTCCTATGGCTACGACATTCGGCTTTCGCCCAATGAGTTTCGCATTTTCCGCCATATTCCTGGCACCGTTATCGATCCTAAAAACTTCAACCCTGACAATCTAGAGCCCACCGCCCTGAGAGAAGATGAGAACGGCAGCTACTTCATTTTGCCTGCCCATTCCTATGGCCTTGGCGTTGCCCTAGAGCGTCTGCAAATGCCTAACAACATCACCACCATTTGTATTGGCAAAAGCACCTACGCCCGTTGCGGTATTATTGCCAACCTTACCCCTGCCGAAGCAGGATGGCGCGGCTATTTGACGTTAGAATTCTCGAATTCTTCTAGCGCCGACTGCCGCATCTATGCCAACGAAGGGGTTGTCCAGCTCCTCTTTTTAGAAGGCGAGCCTTGCGAAGTCAGCTACGAAACCCGTCGCGGCAAGTATCAAGATCAACCGGAAGCCGTTACGATTGCGCGGGTGTAGTCAATTCTTCAGCCGGTCGAGCCCCGCTGATCAAAGAGAGCAACGGCCCCATCTGTTCTTGACCGGTGAGAGCTAGTTCGCTGTGACATAGGAAAACGCGTTCTGTCGCTCGGCCCAGTAAATCACGTAGGGTTCGACCCAAATTGGCTTCGTTGGCGGCCTCGGTTTCGGCTAGGGTCATCGGGCGATTGGGCCATCGCTGCAAAAAAATAGGTGCCCCAAACATTTCACCGCTGCTCATACCCCACAGCGGTGAACCAGCATCTAACCAAAACTGCCAACGGTGATGTAGCCGCTGGGCCCGGTACTGGTAAATCGTCGATAGCGTAACGCCTTGACGCTCAGGGGCAAGGGGCTTGACAGGGTAGGGATTGGCTGAAACGGTGCCTTTTTGGATGAGCTGGATAAATCGGCCCACGTCATTCAATTGACGATCAGGGGAGGCTGTTTTGGCAGGGCCGTCGATCAGGCGAAGGCGATCTTCTACTTCCCAAAAATGCTGAGCGGTTTCCATCAGTTCCCGTAGGATGGCGAGTTGGTCTTTGGGTAGATGGTGACCTCGCCATAAAAAGTCTTGAATGATGCGATCGACTAACATGACAGGGTTAGCGGTCAGACGCTGCTGACGAAGCTGTTTTTGTGTTTTGATCCAGGCTAATATGCGGTTGTAGGCGCTGACGGCCTGGTGACCGAGCCTGTCCCACCGAGGAAAGACATCAGCGGCCAAAAGATGGGGGTTTTCGATGTCGGGCACGAAGCAGTGATCGGCAATGAGTTCGGCTCGGACAGGGTCGATGGCGATCAGATCGAACCAAGGGGCTGTGGTGTTTCCTGAGGGATCTGATGGAGATTGAGCTTGGTGAGAGGCAGTAAGGTTGGAGAGACTTTGGCTGAGAACAACCAGCATTTCGGCGATCGCATCTCGATTGACCAATCGTCCCAAGCCTGGGTAAACCAGTGCCATTAAGGACAGTAGCGCCCGCACCATAGGTGAGATTATCAACGGTCTCTGGTCATTGAGTGATTCAATGGCAATGCCTCGGTTGGCCAAAATTTCAATGAGGCTATAGCGACCAATGGCATCTAAGCCAGGGCCAATCACCGCAATGTCGTAGGGGTTCACTTGGGCGCTGTCTATGGCCGCTGCGATCACCTCTGCTGTTGTCCGCAGCATGTGCCCCCGCGAGGTCTCTTGAATGAGTGCTATGGGTTCCGGTAGCGCTGGCATGGCCAGCGGATCTTCCACCCATTGGACAAAGCGATCGCCCCAAACCGCTAAAGAATTTGCTAGCGGCAGTGGTAATTCGACGCGTTCGCAATGCTCTGCTAAGGGCAGTAACGCGTCTGGATCAGCGCCGAGAGACCAAACGACACTTTGCCGTTGAGGGTTGTAGGTGAACAGATTATTTTTTTCGAGCCGTATGGGCTGTTGAAAAAAACTGAGAACAGGGGGGCTGCGATCGCCGGATACTCATCTACATCATCTGCTAGCACACCGCTAAAGCGAGCCAATAGCTGGCGCTGATATTGCGCCATGGGCAGTAAATGCCGCCAGTACAGCGCACTCATCAGCCCATAGGTCAGCATTCCTCGCTGTAGACACCAGTTTTGCCATTCTAATAGGGCCTCTCCCACCGTTTGCCACAGCGCTTGAGGGGCAAGGCCACTGGGCAATCCGGCCTGCAGCAACGCGGGAATATCTTCGATCGGTAGGCAGGCTTGAGAGGCAAGCTGCAAAAAATCTAGGCTCCGCCGCACCATCCGCGCTTCGCGCCAGCCTTCCACCTGAAGTACTCCGCTATTCAATTTTGATTGCCAAAGCTGAGTTGCTAATACCTGCTCATTTTCGGGCCTGAGCTTGAGCGGAAACTGGGCCTGCAGCTTAAGCTGCTGTACGAGTAACGGCCAAAATAAAATGACTTCGTCCTGAATGAATCCGGCTGGCGTCGTGGTCAAAGTCGCGACGCGATCGCTCAACGCTACGGCCATCCGACTGGCCAACAGTATCCGATTATCGCCATTGGCCGCAAACACTAAGAGCGGCTGGCGCTGATCAGCACCTGTGCGCTTGGCAAAGTCAATTAGCTGCTGCGTTTTACCACTGCGAGTAGGGCCAGAAATCCAGAGTGCTGCCATAAGACGATTTGCATAAGACATTTGCTATATGCACATATAGCAAATATTACACAGCAAAACGGCCCACCGGGCGGCAGGCCGTTTTACTGTGCGTTTTTTACTGTGCGTTTTTTTGCTGTGCGTTTTTTTGCTGTGCGTTTTTTTACTGTGCGCTTTTAGACATACAAATCAAAAGCACACATGAATCGATAAAGTCAGCGAAACGAAATAAAGCGAATAGCCTAGGCTATTCCTCCTAGGAAACGGCTGCTGCAACCACGAAGAGAGCGACTACCAAACTAGCGGCCACGCTGCCCATGATGATGTAATTACGTTTCTCAGCGCCTGTCGGTGGCTCTGCTTCGTACATCTTGGGTTCCACTGCAAAGTTATTTAAAACTCCAGTTTCATCTTCGGTGTAGCGCATAAGGTTAATCTCTGATTTAATTTATGTTAAGTAATATAACAAAAAATCCGCGCTTTTTCCAGTGGTCGCTCATAAAGTCTGTTACGATTCGCAAACAATGGCGGCTATCAACTAGCTACTAATTGTCCCCGTCGTGGGTGAACTCGCGCTGGCATAAGCCTTGACTGGAATTCGCCCGGCCTGATAGGCTAAGCGGCCTGCTTTGGTAGCCATGCCCATGGCCATGCCCATAGCCACTGGATCTTGTGCAAGGGCGATCGCGCTATTGACTAGCAGTGCATCTGCCCCTAACTCCATGGCGTAGGCCGCCTCACTCGGTGTGCCAATGCCAGCATCGACCACCACCGGCACCTGGGCATTTTCAATAATGATTTGAATATTGGCGGCATTGCGAATGCCTTGCCCCGAACCAATCGGGGAGCCCAAAGGCATCACCGTTGCGCAGCCGACCTCTTCGAGTCGCTTGGCCAACAGCGGGTCGGCATTGATATAGGGCAGTACGGCAAACCCTTCTTTGACCAGTTGCTCAGCCGCTTTCAGCGTATCTATCGGATCGGGCAACAAATACTGGGCATCCGGTATCACCTCCAATTTGACAAAGTTATTGTCCTCTTGGCCCAGTAACTTGGCCATTTCTCGGCCTAGCCGTGCTACTCGAATCGCTTCTTCTGCATCCTTACAGCCTGCTGTGTTGGGCAGCATCCATATTTTTGCCAGTCGATGGCTTCGGCCAAACCTTCATGTCCTGGGGCGTTGGTCTGTACCCGGCGTACCGCCACTGTGACAATTTCACTGCCACTGGCTGTGAAGCTCTGGCGCATGATATCCAGGCTGCTAAATTTACCCGTACCGGTCATCAGGCGCGAGTGGAAGGTTTTACCGGCGATGGTGAGGCCATCGTGCTCGATAGATAGAGGGCGAGGGGCGTCAATGATTTGCATAGGGGTGGCCGGGGAAGAAAGATGAATAGGGGGCGATGACAGGGGCATTATTGTGGCTGTACTGCTGCTGCTGCTGCTCTCATAGTCAGCATGAAATCTCTGATAGCTAAAGGCGGCCAGCAGGGGGTCGGTTTTGCCTGGGGTTTTGTTGAGGATCTGCTCGGCAATGAGCGCGGAGGTCATCGGTGCGAGCAAAATACCATTGCGATAATGTCCGGTTGCCAACGTTAGATTTTCGCAGGGGCCAGCACCCAAAATCGGCAGCTCATCGGGCGTAGCAGGCCGAAAGCCCCACCAGTATTCTTCCACCGGAAAATGTTGCAGTGGCGGATATAGCTCAATGGCAGCATTTAGCACTTGGGCAATGCCTGCAGGGGTGTTGCTAGGGGTAAAGCCCACATCCTCCACGGTCGCGCCAAGAATAATTCGACCGTCCCGTCGAGGCACAATATAAACCTTTTCACCAAAGAGCACTCGCCGCAGCGGCTGACTTTGGCTAAAGCCCGACGGTACCCGCACAGCCAGCATTTGCCCTTTCCGAGGACTGACCGGAATCGGGAGGAGTTCGCTTGACCAAGCCCCCGTTGCCAGCACGTAGTGCGCCGCTTGCTTCTCTCCGATGGATGTGCGCAGCCCAACCACTCGCTGCTGCCGTTGGATAAACCCTTCTACACTGACTCCAGATTGAATGTCTACGCCCAAGTCTTGCGCAGCTATACGCATTAGGCTCATCAGGGCACGGTTGTCCACTTGCCCATCTTCTGGATAAAAGTGAGCGCCTGTGACCTGTTGGCTCAGACCCAACTGATAGCTGTGGGCAGCTTCGGCTGTGAGTAACGGTGCAGCGGTAAGCGCCGTAGGCCGGGCAGCCTCTGATAGGTAGGGCGCTAGAATCCCACAGGGCCAATAGCCACTGTCTTGACCGGTCAAATTTTCTAGCTTGGTGATCCAAGTGGGATAGCGCTGCAGGCTGCGCAGGCATAGCTCTGCCATCGGCCCTAGGGTAAGGCGCTCAGCATGGGGGGCTAGCATTCCGGCGGCAGCATGGCCTGCCGCTGCAGCAAAGTTTTGCTCAAGAACGGTGACTTGGGTGCCCTGCTGCTGTAGCTCTAAGGCGATTGCCAGCCCCATTGTGCCACCGCCTACGATTAATACATCTGGCTGACTTGCTGGCTGATTTGCTGGCTGACTCATGGGTTGAAATTAGTGATAAGGCCCTAAGCTAAGGCGCGGTTACCAGAGTACAGATACCAGGGTACGGATACCAGGGTACGGGCAAGACTACCAAAGTGCCTGTACCGGTGTTGCTGCTGGCGTAGTAGCCGGTTGAGGTGTGGTCGTCGGCTCAGGCTGAGGATTGACGGCGGTATCCCCTTGTGCGGCGGGCGCATCTGTGGGGTTGCTGGCAGTCGCATCGGCGGCTGGAATAATGGTGACTTCGGTTGCACTCACAATGGGGTCAACTTCCACTCGCTTTTGCCGCTGAATATAGTTGCCAGCTTCTTCTAAGGTTGAAAAATTGGTGCTGTCAATGCCGATGCCATCGGTTTGATTGCTGTCGATTGGGCTGTTTGCCAGCTCACTAGTGGTGCCATTGTTGGTTGTATCAATAGCTGCAATCCGATCTTCTGACGAATTGTTGTCGGCTGAGTTGCGCGCCAACTCAGGGCACTTCTGACACCCAAAAATGATAAAGCGGCGATCGCAGCAATCGATGAACCCACGATTATGACGCCAAGTCTGTTCTCTCTGTTCATGGCATGAACTCCTCACATCAACCTTAAAAAAGATGTCTTTAACCATCATCATTATGTCCTCAAATCATTGTGCCCTGAGATGATGACGCTTGCAGATATTCTAGACAAATCCCTCAGGTTTCCAAGCGATCCTATCTTCATGTCCCCAAAAGCCAGTATATTTTGTTACTCGAATATCACCTAGCACTTGGGTTTGGCAGGCTAATCGGCGTGCTGCGTGGGGCTGGTGAGGGGGTAAAGATCGACGCGTGCGATCGCGCCAATTCACCTCAGAAACCTTTCCTTCAATCGATACTGCACAGGTGCCGCAAGTTCCGATACCCATGCAGTTCACGTAATTGGCGCGAGGACTGTAGAGATCCACGTCATAATCGAGTAGGGCTTGGCGAAGGTTAGCGCCAAGCTGGCATTCAAAGGTTTTACCTTGGGCTGTAATCGTAGGCATCGCATCTCTTCGTATTTAATGCGATCGCAGCGATCGCTTTACAGTGATTTCAATAAACTTCAGATGAAGCTGAGCATTGTTTATTACTATAGCTTTGGCTATTCTGCTCACGAGCAATTGCGCCACTATCTACCATCCACTTTCTACAACAAGTGTCCTTTCATGCAACTTTGGACTTGGCAAACTGGGCCAAAGCAAAACCCAGAGAGAAACCCAGAGGGAAACCCAGAGAGAAACCCAGAGGGAAAAACCCACAAACCCTCAAATAGACCTTTTCTCACTTGCAGTTTGCTCCCTCAGCCCCATGGATTTTTTACCCAGCAATTCTCGCCGACGCCGCCAGAATCTTTACTCCCAACCATTGTCCCTATTTCTGCTCAAGCCTTGGCTGCTCGAGTTTATCGGGTAAAGCAGGTGCACAGCGGTGATGTGCTGCTGCCTTCAGAAATCGAGGCAGCCGTTGCAGCCGGGTTACCCAACCTTGAAGATGGCACCCCAGCGCCTTTCCCCCTAGCCGATGGGATTGTCACAGAGCAGCCTCAGCAGGCCGTCTGGGCTTGCTCGGCTGACTGCACCCCAGCACTCATTGGCGATGTGGTGACCGGCCAAGTCGCGGCGGTACATGCCGGTTGGCGAGGCACGGCCCAAAAAATTTTGCCCACGGCGGTGGCAAGACTGCAGGCCCAAGGGAGTCAGCTCAAAGATTTGCGCATTGCCCTTGGGCCTGCCATTGATGGCAGGGTGTATCAGGTCGGGAAAGATGTTGCTGCTAAAGTGGGGCTAACCGTGGCATCGCAGCTTGATCTAGAGCCAGATGATGAGGCGCTGCTAGAAGCCTTAATGGCCTTAGAAAACCCACCCATTTTTAGAGATCCAGATACTAGCAAGGTACGCTTAGATGTCAGACAAATTAATCGTATGCAGCTAGAGCAGATGGGCATTGACGCGGTGCAAATTGCGATCGCCCCCCATTGCACCTACCAAGAACCCGAACATTTTTTCTCATATCGCCGCACCCGTGAAAAAAAAGTGCAGTGGTCAGGTATTGTCAGCAGCTAATCCAGATATGAAAATCCTTATAGTCGATGACGAAGTCGAACTTTCTGAACCGCTAAGCCGTTTGCTCAAGCGTCAGGGCTATCAGGTTGATGTCGCTGCTGATGGGCAAAATGGATGTGATATGGCTATTAATGGACATTACGATTTGCTGATTTTAGACTGGATGCTCCCCGTTAAAAGTGGGCTAGATATCTGCCGCCAAGTCAGATCACAGGCGCAGACCACACCGGTACTGTTCTTGACTGCCAAAGACACCCTTGATGATCGCGTCGATGGCCTTGATGCAGGTGCCGATGACTACTTGGTTAAACCCTTCGAACTGCGTGAACTCCTAGCCCGCATCCGCGCCTTACTCAGACGTCCACCCACCCTAGAAACTGGCCCATCTGCCAACGGTACCCCTACAGCCGACCCAGCGTTTACAGCAAGCATCCTGCAGTGCGATGATCTAACGCTGGATATTGAAAATCAGTTTGCTAGCCGAGGGACTCACACGATTGAACTGTCTGAAAAAGAAGTAAAGCTACTGGCTTATTTAATGCGATCGCCTCACCAACTGTTAACCCATACCCAAATTTATGACGCAGTATGGGGCAAAGGTGCAACCCCTAGCAGCAACGCCCTCGCCGCCCAAATGCGCCTGCTGCGCAAAAAAATTGAGCAGCCCAACCACCCCATCCTCATCCATACCGTATACGGCAAAGGCTATCGCTTCGGAGCCCATCACTTACAACAATAGGCACCATCAAATCGCACCATCAAATCAGTAGTCACACAACCATGCACACAGCGCACACAGCAAATTTAGGTATCTCAATGTAGGTATTACATCGGTATCTCAAAATAGGCACACCAGAGACTTCACAGAGAAATTGCATGACGGCCATTGATCCAAAGCTAGCTGCAGCAGCGCCAAACTACACGCCCGAGACAAGCGTGAAGCTTGATGTTGGTTTTTTACAGTCTGCTAACTTAGGGATCTCACTGCCCAAATCGATCACCCACCGCCCCACAGTCACACCCTTTATCCCCATCATCGGTTTGTCTTTGTCCTCGGCAGTCAGCGGTAGCCCGCTACTCGACTCCTTCCGTCGGTATGGTGTACCCCCAGCCCAGACTGCCAGCAAAGCCCAGACTACCAGCAAGGCCCAGACTGCCAGCAAAGCCCAGACTGTTAGCAAGGCCCAGACTGCCAGCAAGGCCCAGACTGCCAGCAAGGCCCAGATTGTTACCCAAACGCCTCCTGCAAGCGCACCTAAAGATCGCAGTAAAAAGATTATTTCAACTCGACCTAATCATCCTCGCTACACCGAGAACCCCATTCAAACCAGTCAACCATCCACCAACGCTCCTCAAAAACAATCTCAAAAGCCCTCTAAGCCCTCTCAGAAAGGACACAAAGTTGGCAACTATCAGGATCTACAAGCTAAAGCTGCAGCGATTGGTTTACTCGACTTAGACGATGCCCTACTATTTGGAGGGCAGCAGCACAGATCGAAGAACGGCTCGAACAACAACAGCCATCCCGATCTCTTAGATCATCTATGCGAAACAATCTTAAACCAACCCGTTGAACGCTTTATGGTTACTAGCCTGGCGCAAGGCTATTTATTCGACGAATTGAACTCACCTGATCCCCCTCCTACCAAGTATCAAGCTGTCTTAGAGGCTAACAGCTTTAGCCTAGGCCAGATCACCGACAGGCAATCCACCCAATCCCGTAGGCCCAATTCCCCACCAACCGCCAACAAACCTGAACACATCTCCATAGAGGCTTTCCACTTAGAATCTCTACGCGAAGAAATAGAGCGTTTGAATAAAAAGGTAGATATCTTAAGTCAAAAGCTCGCAAAAATCAGCCTATATAGCCAAGTAAGGATGCATACTCACGTTGTCTTGGTGAGTCCCTGTCTTAGTGAGCATTCATTTGAATAAAGATGAGCGGGTTTTACCGCACACTGGTTTCAAGCCTGTTTCAAACCCGACTGTTTCAAAGATCTCAGATTTGCCTTTCTAAAACCCAAAACACCTAAAATCATCAGACTCACGCCACTGCACAAGCCACCCAATTTCATGGCAGGTGTAGCCTGGTATCGTAGCTCTACCGTG
>JAAUPS010000169.1 GCA_012033015.1 Phormidesmis sp. RL_2_1 | reverse complement strand
TGGAAAGCCACCATCGAGATGTACAGCATCAAGTACACCCTCACCCCGAAGACGTAGCGGCTATCCCCGATCTTCCAGCAGACTTTCAACAGCGTTATCTCATCGATGACGACGATTTGGCCATGGACAGCGATATCATTCAGCAAGCAGCCAAAGAAGCGGTGGGCACCGAAACCAACCTTTTGCGCAAGCACTCAAAATCCGCAACTACGTCTACGATCACTTGTCCTACGGCATTCAACCCAAAATTGACACACCCGATATTGCCCTCGCGCGCGGCATCGGCTCTTGCGGTGAATATGTCGGCGTACTCCTCGCCCTATTTCGGCTCAATGGCATTGCCTGCCGCACCATTGGCCGCTATAAATGTCCTCAAAAATCCGAACTGCGCAACATTCCCCTAGAGCCAGATTTTAACCACGTCTGGTTAGAATTCTATATTCCTGGCCTTGGCTGGCTGCCGATGGAATCCAATGTAGACGATGTGATTGACCGAGGGCCTTATCCCACCCGCTTTTTTATGGGTCTTGCTTGGTACCATACCGAGCTAGGCAAAGGCATTCCTTTCGCCAAACTCAAGGCAGATAACCGGCCTGAAAAGTTTTCCTTAAGTAACCTGGCGATCAACCACATTCGCTTTACGATACGAGACGAACTTGCGCCTCGCTAAATCTCTTTTCACGCCTCTTTTTTTGATTTTTTTTAGGCTTCTTTAGGGTTTAGAGCATTCAGAGCCTGCAGCCTATTGAGAGCCTGATACAACATTTTGCAAAGCATTGACCTATGTCCCAGTCTTACTCTTTGATCATCCATGGCGGTGCTGGTGCCCTCGAAGATCTCAAATACGAAGCGAGTGAAGCTGAATTTAGAAAGAGCATTATCGCCATTTTAGCGGCAGGGCGTCAGCGACTAGAAAACGGCGAATCTGCCTTAGATGTGGTCGAATACTGCGTTAATCTGCTCGAAGATAATCCGCTTTACAACGCTGGCAAAGGCTCCGTGCTCAATGAAAACGCTCAGGTAGAAATGGACGCCGCTTTAATGAACGGCAGCGACCTCAGAGCAGGTGCAGTCACCTGCGTCAAAAACGTCAAAAATCCTATTTCTCTGGCCCGACAAGTACTCGAACAAGGCGATCACGTCATGCTCGCGGGCGAAGGGGCCCTAGAGTTTGCCAAATTTTGTCAGGCCACCTTGCGCCCTGATGAGTACTTTATTACCCCGGCTCGCCTAAAACAACTCGCAGAAGCTAAAGCGGCTGGGCGTATGACCCTTGATCATGAACGGATCAAACCGGCCCAAAAGCTAGGCACTGTCGGTGCGGTGGCTCAAGACTTAAACGGCAACTTAGCGGCGGCCACCTCTACCGGCGGCTTAGTCAACAAGCGCTGGGGGCGAGTGGGTGATACGCCTGTTGTGGGGGCAGGCGTGTTTGCCGACAATGAGACCTGTGGGGTGTCAGCCACCGGCTACGGCGAACAGTTTTTACGCACAGTATTTGCTAAAACCATCTCCGATTTTGTTTACTTTAAAGGGATGGATGCAGCCGCAGCCGCGACAGCAGGCATTCAATATCTCGTCGCCAAGGTCAACGGCGAGGGCGGTGTGATCGTTATTGACAAAGCCGGTCGCTGCTCAGCCGCTCAATCGACCTCAGGGCTCATTCATGGCTGGATTGAGTTGGGCGGCGAGGCCCACTGTAAGCTGGGCTAATGTTTATGGCAAATAGCGTTGCTCAGATGCCTTCGAGCAGCGCGTTAGCCAACGACACAGCTTGGCTAATTTTGATCCAGGTTGGTGGTTTTAGGATCTAGAGAGACTCGCCATTCGCTGGCAGAGGCCAACTCGCTGATGGTGTCTTGGTGGGCCGCATACAAACTAGAAATGATGGCGTTGAGCTGTCGTTCGGAGCAGGTTTCGATGAGCACACCAAGGACTTCGGCAGCATTGGCGGCGCTTTGCCCCAAAAATGGACTGAGGCTCCACACATCTTCGACCCATTCCTGTGCCGCCTCGCTTTCAAACATGTAGTCGTACAAGAGCTTTTGGGCAGTTTTGCGGCTGACGGTCATGGGCCTGGCCTTACCTAGGATGTAAATATCGTCTCTAGCCTATCAACTCTTGGGACGGTGAGCTTTTTGACATCTGCTGCGGGCAAAGCTGATGGTTCAGAAACAGCCAGGGACCAATGGCTAGCAATGGGCATTCGCCAGCCCATGCCAAAGGCGCGATCGGTGACTTTCAAAACAGGGGGGGCTTGGCGACGCTTAAATTCTGCGCGAGTGACTAACCGAATCACCTGCGCTACAACAGCGGGGCTGTGACCGGCAGCAATCATGTCATCTGCAGACTGTTGCTGTTGCACTAAGCGCTCCAAAATATCGTCGAGAATATCGTAATTAGGCAGTGAGTCTTGATCAACTTGGTCGGGTTTGAGTTCAGCGCTAGGGGGTTTGGTGAGAATGTGGTTGGGAATGACTTCTCCGTCACGGTTGAGCCAGCGGCAGAGCGAGTAAACTCGGGTTTTGGGTACATCAGCGATGACTGCTAGGCCGCCATTCATATCGCCGTAGAGTGTGCAGTAGCCAACGGCCATTTCAGATTTGTTGCCGGTGGTGAGCAGCAGATGGCCAAATTTGTTGGAAACGGCCATGAGCAGATTGCCTCGAATGCGAGACTGCAGGTTTTCTTCGGTCACACCGCTTTCGGTGCCTGCAAAGAGATCGGCTAAGGTGGTGTCGTAGCCAGACATGAGCGGGCCGATAGGAATCGTTTGGGTGGTGATGCCCAAGTGATGTGCAAGCTGTTCGGCGTCGCTGATGGAGTGAGCAGAGCTGTAAGGGGAGGGCATGAGGATGCCAAGCACGTTGTCAGATCCGAGGGCTTGGGCTGCGATCGCACTCACCAGTGCCGAATCAATCCCCCCACTCAGCCCAATCACCGCTTGCGTAAAACCACACTTGTGCGCATAGTCTTTCACGCCCAATACCAGCGCTGCCCATAGCTCAGCATCAGCAGGCGCAAGTAATGGCACAATCTCTGCTGGCTGGAGATCGTGCGCGTCAGGGCTAAATTCAACCAGTTGTAAATCGGTGGTAAATGCACTGGCCCTGCTAACGATCTTGCCAGTGCGATTAAAGGCAACGCTTTGGCCATCAAAGATCAAATCGTCGTTGCCGCCGACTTGGTTAACGTACACAATTGGGCATTGGTATTGGGCTGCTTCATGGGCGATCATGTCTTCTCTGAGCCTTTGCTTACCACAAACAAACGGTGAGGCGGAGAGATTAATGACTAAATCGACACCTTTGGCCACGAGTTCTTGGGTAGGATTGATAGGGTAAGTCCGTTTTCCCCAAAACGATTCGCTGTTCCAAAGGTCTTCGCAGATGGTGACACCAATATGAACAGATTTGAGCACAGATTCATAACCCGATTCGCCTTGAACGCTGTAGATAAAGCTACTGGCCTGAGTGCCTGATTCAAAGTAACGATCTTCATCAAATACATCGTAGGTCGGCAAGAGGCGCTTATGAAAGATCTCTCTGATTTGGCCTAATTGCAACAGCGCCATACTGTTGAAGATAGGTTTTTCTCCTTTACTGGTAGCCTCTTTGTTCTCTACTGCTAAGCCCACCAAGACTAAAAGTTGGGGGGGCAAGGCTTTGGCTAGCGCCATGACCTGTTGCTGCATTTGTTGAATAAAGCTAGGTCTCATGAGCAAATCACGCGGTGGGTAGCCGCACAAAGAGAGTTCTGGTGTCAGCAGTAGATCTGCGCCAAGATCAGCGGCTTGCTGGGCCATGGAGAGAATACGTTCAGCGTTGCCGGTGAGGTCACCGACAGTGGGATTGATTTGAGCGATCGCAATTTTCATCGTTAAAAATGTGTATAGAAGCGAAATATCTGGAGCAGTGTGTAGCGGTATATAACCCAAAATATGTGCGCAACCGTCTTCTAACAGGGAAACGCGCTAGAGAAACACCATGGGTTTGTCCTTTAAAGGTTTAAAAGCTTCCGCATCAAAGCGGTAAAGACTCGCCGGACGACCGGCTCCCCGAGCCGTTTTGACTTTGGTGTCTTTTAAAATGCCAAGCTTGAGCAGGCGCGTGCGAAAGTTAGAATAGTCCGAAAAATCTTCTCCTAGTACGGTCGCATAAAGCTGATAGACATCGCCAAGGGTAAACGTTTCAGGCAACACATCAAAGGCAACAGGGCTGTATTCGAGCTTGCTGCGCAGCCGCTGGTAGCCATAGGTCAAAATTTCGTTGTGATCAAACGCCAGCTTAGGGACTCGATTGAGCGGATACCAAGCGATGCCGCTCACGCCATCGGCAATGAGGGCGGTGTCTTCGTAGCGCACCAAGGCAAAGTGGCTCACCGAAAGATAACGAACGTTATAGGCATCTTCGGCTTCACGAGGGTCGCGGTTGGGGCCACCAAAGGTAAATAGCTGCTCTAGATAAAGATTGTTGACCCGGATTTTTTCGGTGAGCACACGATCAGCGGCAGCTTCGAGGGATTCGCCGATGCGCACCAAGGTGCCCGGTAAGCTCCAATAACCGCTGAAGGGAGATTCGTGGCGCATCACCAGCAGCACCAGCAGTTGATTTTGGCCGGTGTCCACTGAAAAAATAACGGTATCTACCCCGACTTTAAAGTCTGCCAAGCCGCTGGATTGGGTGGGTGATTTTCCGGTTGATAGGGGGCTCGACGGTGCGATTGGCTTCATCGGGGTGTCGAGATTTGGACTTGGGGTGTGTGAAGGCATGGGTAGAGGTGACGTTCGGTAATGTAATCGCGGATAACAGGCGGTAAATCGTCAGGGACTTGGTTGCACTCGGTGGTGCGGTAACGGCTAGAGGCAATGTTGTACTGATGGGGCGGGTGGGCAATGGTGACGTGGGCTTGTTGTTGTAGGGCGGCAAGCGCAGGCCCTTGGATGCTGTAGCCCGGTCGGGGAAATACCAGGATATCGACTTGCTCAAAAATCTCTTTGGCCCGGTACCACTTGGGCAGTTGGCCCACTAAATCTGCACCGACAACGAGGCTAAATTTGCCGTTGGGCCAAATTTTACGGGCGCGGGCGATGGAATGAATGCTGTAGCGATCGCTCAGGCTTTGGTACACATTGACCTTGTCCGAGGCGGGCAGGGTATGGGTGAGCAGGCGCAGCATTTCAGCGCGATCGCTCAAGGGAGACTGCTTGGGCTTATAAGGATTTTCGGCTGCCCATACCGCAACTTGGTCAAATTCTTGACTCAGCCAGTTGAGAATGCTTTGGTGCCCAGCGTGCGGAGGATCGGCGCTGGTACCGAAGAGGGCGACGCGGATGGGTTGGTTCCAGGGGGTGTTTTGCATGGGGAAGGGGCAGAGAGAGGAAAAGGGGGAAGGGCAAAGGGGCAGAGAGAGGAAAAAGAGGTTAGAGGCAAAGGGGGTAGAGGCAAAGGGGTTAGAGGCTGTTTTGGCGGGTGCATTGGGTGAGTTTTTCAAGCCCATGGGAAAGGGTGATGGGCAGTGGCTCGGGGGTCTGTAAGCGACGAACGCTAAGGGGTAGGGCGCTGACGGCGGTGGCGGTGCGTTGCGCGATCGCATCTAAACTCACGGGCGCTGAGAGGCGTTGGCCTGCGTTCATGACGCGCTGGAGCAGGGGTTTTTCGCCTACAAGGGAGGCTTCTATGGCAAGGGCGAGGCGATCACCCATCATTGGCCTGCTTCGTAGCGGCGAAAAATTTGTTTGCGACCTGGATAGGTCATTTTACCGCTGGATTCTTTCATCACAGGGGTGCCGTCAATATCGACAAGTTTGTATACGCCGTTGACAGGCGAGCCGGTGACTAGCTTGGTACCGAGGCCGTAGCCGTCTATGCAGGCGTGGTTTTGGCGCAAATCAGCAATGGCGTATTCGTCTAAGTCACCGCTGGCAAAAATGGGGGTATCCGGCAGATGCGATCGCACCGCTTTTGAAACTGCGGCCAAATCGCCCGAATCAATTCGCACACCACCTAGGGGCATCCCCGCAGCTACTTTGCAAGCCAGCCTTTGAGCGGCAGCTACAGTGTCATAGGTATCTATCAGTAAAGGCGCTCCCGGAAAATAGCGATGAAAAGCCTCGAAGCCATCGTCTTCACTGCCTTCTAAAGCAGAAATAGCCATCACTAGGGCATGGGCCATGGTACCGACAGGCTTGCGGCCTAGCTTGAGCGCCGCTAGCACATTTGAGGTGGCATCGAGGCCACCTGCGATCGCGCCCTTGCAGCCCACAGTGAGCCCTGCGGACTAAAAGCTCGCCGCGTACCAAATTCGTACAGCTTAGCCGTAGGGCCTGCGGCCTGCCTCAGCCTTGCTGCGCGCGTAGCAATCAGCGTTTGATAGTTCAGCGTATTGAGCAAATAGGTCTCTGCAAGCTGCGCCTGCCAAAGGGGCGCTTCTATCCGCAGCAAAGGTTCATTGGCAAATACCGGCGTGCCCTCAGGCACCGCCCATACATCGCCGCCAAAGCGAAATCCGGTAAGCAACCCCCAAAAGCTATCGGGCGCTTTGCTAAAAATCTCTGTTTTTTGCAACTGCAAAATTTGGGCAGGACTGAAGCGCAGATTTTCTAAATAGCTCAGCGCTTGCTCTAAACCCATAGCCACCAAGTAGCCATACCCCTCAGGCAGACGCCGGGTAAACAGCTCAAAGCTCGCAGGCCGTTGATGCAGCCCTTCGCCGGTGTAGCAAGCCGACATCGTGAGCTGATACAAGTCCGTGAGCAAGCCATATTCATCAGGCGAGACCGAAAGCGTGCTCCCTATACCTGTTGGCGACAAAACATCACCTGTTGTAGACAAGACATCACCTGTTGTAGACAAAACATCTTTGATCAAGGCCATGGATTGACGTTAGCGTAAACGCTGAATTGCGACGACTTATGGTTATTTTAACCATAAGTCGAGGGTAGCTGTCATCGGTCTACTCATAATTTATGGGTCGATTTATGGGTCAATTGACTGCCAATTTATCGCTAATTTTTGCACCGAAGGTTTTTGAGGTGATTTTTTTACTGGCATGGCAACGCTTTTCCACGGGCTGAAAATCAATAATTTGCTACAAATTCAGCGTTTTACAGACCGTGGCTGGCAGGTGAATGTCGTCCTAACCTCTAAAATTGTCAGGGAACTACAATTTTATTTTATAGCTGCTTAATAAAAACTTTCTATTTGGTAAAAAAAACCAAAAAGACTCCCTCGATGCCATTCACCAAAAATTAACAAAAAAACTAAAGTATGGTGAAAGGTGGTGAGCAGAAACTGTTCACCCCTGTTGATTTTCGTGCTGATTTTCTGCTCAAAGTGTTATGAGACCTGTTTCACAGCGCCCCTTTTCTAAATCTACTGGTCAACCGACGGGTGAATCTACTGCTATGGCCATTATTCGTCTGCTGCGCTGGGATAAGCCTGCTGGCAGGCTGATTTTAATGATTCCGGCTCTATGGGCGGCCTTTTTGGCGGCTAGGGGATTACCAGATTTGCCCCTGCTCGGTGTGATTGTATTGGGTACCTTGGCAACTAGCGGCGGTGGCTGCGTGGTCAACGACCTCTGGGATCGCGATATTGATGGCCAAGTAGAGCGCACCCGCAATCGCCCGCTGGCCGCCAAAGCCCTCTCCATCAGGGTTGGCATCGGTGTGGCATTCGTGGCCTTTGTCTGTGCTTGGGGGCTCTCTTTCTACCTCAATTCCCTCAGCTTTTGGCTATGTGTGGCGGCGGTTCCCGTCATCGTGCTCTATCCCTTGGCAAAGCGCGTTTTTCCGGTGCCCCAGTTAGTCCTTTCTATGGCCTGGGGATTTGCCGTGCTGATTTGCTGGAGTGCAGTTGTTGGCACGCTCGAGTTTCAAACTTGGCTGCTGTGGGCGGCGACAGTGCTATGGACGTTAGGCTTTGACACCGTTTATGCCATTCCCGACCGTGAATTTGACCGTCAACTTGGGATCAATTCCAGCGCTCTCTTTTTTGGCAAACGGGCACCGCAGGCCATCGGTCTATTCTTTGCAGGGACAGTGCTGATGCTGGCGTGGCTAGG
Source organism: Phormidesmis sp. RL_2_1 (assembly GCA_012033015.1). GTDB lineage: Bacteria > Cyanobacteriota > Cyanobacteriia > Phormidesmidales > Phormidesmidaceae > Phormidesmis. The sequence goes on along the minus strand of JAAUPS010000169.1, from coordinate 3,212 downwards.
CGTGGCCATGCCCCTCGGGATGGCTTACTGGGTTGCTCTGGCAGGAGCCGCTTACCTATGGTTTCGCCAATATCGGCAGTTGGCCCGTGGCCCCAAATCGCCCAAGGTCTTCGGCCATATTTTTCGCCAAAACGTCACCATCGGCTTCGTTTTATTAGCAGGCATGGCCCTCTCTGTCATCTTCAATATTTAACCCTTTTCCCTCTTTACTTCCCTTCCTCCCGCTTCCCTTCCTCCTTCTCCCCTTCCCCCATATGTGGCTTCTTTTCGCCTCACTGACCGCTTTTTTCGAAGCCTGCAAAGACGCCACAGGTAAACAAAGCCTCAAAAACCTAGACGAATATTCTGTCCTCTTTAGCTTTATGGCTGTTGGCGTGGTGCTGCTATTGCCTGTGCTGATGATAGCGGGCGTACCCAAGATTCAGTCGGACTTTTGGGGGGCGCTGCTGATTGGCGGTAGCCTCAATATTTTGGCGTTTACGCTATATGTGCGGGCACTAAAGCTCGCAGATTTATCTTTAACCGTCCCTTTGGTGACGCTAACGCCTCTATTTTTGTTGGTGACCTCTCCTTTAATTGTCCAGGAGTGGCCGACTTGGGCCGATGGCATTGGCGTTGTGCTCTTGGTCGTCGGCTCTTATGTGCTCAATGTGCACGCCGATCAGTTTGGTTTTTGGGCCCCTTTGCGGGCAATGGCCCGTAATCCTGGCAGTCGTATGATGCTCTGCGTCGCTTTCATTTGGAGTATCACGTCCAATTTTGACAAAATTGGGGTTGTCAATTCTTCACCCCTGTTCTGGGCGATCGCACTCTTTAGCGTGATTGCAGGCGGCATGGTGCCCTTTGTATTTCGGCCCAAGCGGGGATTAAAGCCGCTACTCAGCCAGTGGCGACTATTGGGGATAACGGGAGGATTTAATGCGATCGCCATTACCTCTCAAATGCTAGCACTGCCAATGGCACCAGTCGCCCAAGTGATTGCCGTCAAAAGAATGAGCGCCCTACTATCAGTCTTATTTGGTCATTTTTTCTTTGGCGAAAAAGGTCTGAGCGCACGGCTCACAGGAGCCGCCATCATGGTGAGCGGGGTTGTCATCATGTCCCTAAACTGAGAAAAAACCGTTCAATTGTGACAATAAGTTTTCAATGATCTGTGCTCAAGCTTCAGATTCGCTATAAGATAGTAAGTAGAAGAACTCGATATCGGTTACAGGTTTGCTTTTCTGTTTTCAAAGGGTTTCCCTTGATTTTTACAGGCTTCCGTCCGACCTATCATTCTCAATACCCTGTTTTAATTTCTGGAGACTACTTGTATGGGCGTTTATATAGGAAATCTTTCCTATGACGTAACAGAAGCCGACTTGAACGGCGTCTTTGCCGAGTACGGCACCGTCAAACGCGTAACCCTGCCGACTGATCGTGAAACCGGTCGTGTACGCGGTTTCGCCTTCGTTGACCTCGATTCTGATGCTGAAGAGGACGCTGCTATCGAAGCACTCGATGGTGCTGAATGGATGGGCCGCGATTTACGAGTAAACAAAGCAAAACCTCGTGAGCCTCGTCGCTAAGCTATTGAACCTTTTTTGATACTTTTTGATACTTTTTACCATCTTCCTTGCTAAGTTTTTGTACTCAGCCCCATCACTTATGTTGGGTGTTGATTAAGTAAATATTCCACTCGCCTTGGACTCTCTGGAGAGCCCAAGGTTAGCTGTGTTTATTTATTTGTGCTTGTTGTTTTGTTTGATTTTTTGGAGACTGATTAGATATGGGCGTTTATGTCGGGAATCTTTCCTATGACGTGACACAGGACGATCTCAACAGTGTTTTTGGTGAGTATGGGACTGTCAAGCGAGTCACGCTACCGACCGACCGTGAAACAGGCCGTGTCCGTGGCTTTGCTTTTGTTGATCTCAGCAGCGATGCTGAAGAACAGGCCGCCATTGATGCCCTTGACGGTGCCGAGTGGATGGGCCGCGACCTACGGGTGAACAAAGCCAAGCCCCGTGAACCTCGTCGTTAGACTGTTCTTTCCTTGAATGCATATTCTTTCCTTGAATGCATATTCTTTCCTTGAATGCATATTCTTTCTTTGAATTCATCGTCACCGAATAGCATCGTCACTGAGTATATTTGTCCAGTCAATGACTGAACAAACCAATAGTTAGATTACCTAAACCCTTGGATTCTTCAAGAATCGAAGGGTTTAGCCTTACGGGGCTAGGAACCACTTAACGGCTAAAAAATCTTACTTTGCAGATGCAGCCCTGTGCTCACTCAATGTTCTTACTGCCAGTTGAAACCTTTGCTGTAATGGGCTTTTCACTTTCACTTTCACTTTCACTTTTCTGTTCAATTTTTGGAGACTATTTTTATGGGCATTTATGTTGGCAATCTTTCCTACGACGTAACAGAAGCTGATCTGAACGGCATTTTTGGGGAGTATGGTAGTGTCAAGCGTTTGACCCTACCGACCGATCGTGAAACGGGCCGTGTTCGTGGCTTTGCTTTTGTTGATCTCAGCAGCGATGCTGAAGAGCAGGCAGCCATTGATGCCCTTGACGGCGCCGAGTGGATGGGCCGCGACCTACGCGTGAACAAAGCCAAGCCCCGCGAGCCTCGACGCTAAGGGTTTCAGCATTCCGCGCTGTACTAGACCTAACAAACTAGGCCCAACAAACTGGGCCTAACAAACTAGGCACAACAGTAAGAATGGCCCCAAAAACCATCCTTGCTGTTGTGCTATAGCGTTCGCCACATCGCTCTACACCTTATCAATAGATGAAAATCAATAGGTGAAACCGTTGATACGTATAGAACGGTGTGGTCAGCAATCGCCAAGTGCATCTGGCGGCCAAATGCATCTAGCGATTGCTATGTATAGCAAAGTAAGGATACATTCTTACTTTGTCTTGGTGAGCTTTCCTTGTCTTGGTGAGCTTTCCTTAGCGCCGCCAAGCGACGCAGGGTCTCACCGCTGTCTTGGTGAGCTTTCCTTAGCGCCGTACGACGACGCAGGGTCTCACCGCGGCTGTCGAGTTAGCTACTGCTAGTCAAGGCTTCCAGCGTTGGCATAGCCTCTCCGAGGAGAATGACTATTGTCCTAAACTAACTCGACAGAAGCTATAGGTGGTTTTTGGTTTTATCAGACGTTAAATCTGTTAAACCGTGACAAAGGCACTTTCGCTCAAGCCATTGACATTCAACAGTTC
>JAAUPS010000168.1 GCA_012033015.1 Phormidesmis sp. RL_2_1 | reverse complement strand
TCATGACTATTGCCTAAGCGCCTATCTTTGCCCTTTTCTGCTGACTCATCTACCCTGCCCTTTTCTGCTGACTCATCTACCCTGATCCATCTACCCTGATCCATCTACCCTGACTCAGGCTGGGATGTCATTTTCGCCCAATCCCCTTGCCTAAAATCTGGGCAGCTAAAATCTGGGCAGCTAAATTCTGGCAGCTAAAATCCCAGCATTGTGCCAATAGATTCTATGACTTTGGCGTAAAAGTTCCCATTAATCTCGGGTCTAAAGATTTGAAAGGACTGGCCTTGAGCCCCAAAAAATGGCCTTAGTGTCCAGCCCAGTTGCGAGCCGACTAACCCGTAAAGTATCACCCAGCCCTTTAAAAGACGATGACGTAACGTTTGATCGTTTGTTTCTGGCCCTACTATCTCTCTCATGCCTTGATAAAAAAGGCGGATGCCCACTGCACCTGTGATCGCCATAATCAAGACGTTTAGCAGTAAAAAGAAATCATAACCTTGGACTGAAATCAGAAAGAACAACACCACAGGAGCAAAACTAAATAGCAATACGCTAATCACTGAAACCGATGTTAGGGCCATAGTGAGATACTGCTTAAAGCCAAGCTGAGATCCAAAAAGAATGTCGAAAAAATAAAGCGTTGGCAGGCAAATAATGAGGGCAATGAGATAGAGTGCCGGTAGCTTAATTGCCGAAGAAATTATTTGTAGACCGCCGCTATAGGCTCCGATAATGGCACCGTAGACGGCCAAGAAAAAGCTGCTGGCGATCAGGAGTGAGACGATTTTAGTTTCTAGCTTTATTTCGCTGCGAATTTCATCTAAAAACTTGCGGCGATCGCGCAACAGCCGAATCAATACTGAAAAATGGTTCATGGTGTGTAGGGTGAATGTTTTAATCTTATGGCTTTTAATCTTATGGACTTTCAGGTCATGGCATGTCGGCGCGGATCAATGCCAGCCCAGCAGGGTGCCGATCGAGCGCAGCACTTGGGCATAAAAATTACCGTCAATCTCGGGTCTAAAGATTTGAAACGGTTCACCTTCGACTCCCAAAAAAGGTCTCAGCGTCCAGCCCAATTGGGAGCCTACTAAGGCATACAGCAAAACCCAGCCCTGCAGTAAGTATCGGCGTAAGTTTTGTTCAATTGCTTCTGGGCCGCTTACCATATCCCGCATACCTTTATAAAAAAGTCGTACGCCAATCGCACCTGTGATTGTCATCACCAGTACGTTTAACAGTAAGAAGAAAACATAGTCTTTGATTGAAATCAAAAAAAACAAGATAACTGGCGAAAAACTAAATAGCAGTACGCTAATGACAGCCACTGAGGTCAGCGCCATTGTCACATACTGCCTAAAATCAAGCTTAGAGCCGAAAAGAATATCGAAGAAGAAAAGCGTTGGTAAGCAAATGATGAGGGTAATCAAATACAGGGCCGGTAGCTTGATCGCTGAAGAGATTATTTGTAAGCCACCGCCATAGGCCCCTGCGATCGCCCGTAAACGGCGAAGAAAAAACTGCTGGCAATGAGTAGAGAAGCTATTTTAGTTTCTAGCTTGACTCGATTGCGAACCTCATCTAAAAATTTGCGGCGATCGCGCAGTAGACGAATCAGGACTGAAAAATGATTCATGGTGTGTAAAGTATTCGCTGTCAACAACAACAGGGCAAAAACTGAGCAACAAATAGGCAAACACAAAGCGGAGGGTAACTTTTGCCCTTGCTTGTGCTTGTCATAGCAGCTACAAGCAAGGGCTCAACCATTCCGCATGCAACTGGCTCAATAAACTGGCTAATATAGACCGACTCAATAAACTGGCTCAATAAACTGGCTAAATAGACCGGCTAAACAAAAAATGGGCCGTAAGGCTGCTACGCGCGACTCGCGGTAAGCTATAGGCATAAAGGAGCTTGCACTAAAAGCACTGGCGCTGAGAAATTAACCATGACAATGACCAATAGTCCGCTCAAGCTAGATACCAGCCTGCCGACGAATGCTGAGCCTTCTCCAGATGAAGAGAGCGGCTTTGATGTGATCTACCCACCCGAGCAGTCTTTAATCGACGCTTGCGTTCACTGTGGTTTTTGTTTGCCTACCTGCCCTAGCTACCGCGTTATTGGTAAAGAAAACGACTCCCCCCGAGGCCGTATTTACCTGATGGATGCCATCAACAAAGGTGAAGCGCCCCTTTCTTTGGCCTCTGTCAAACATTTCGATACCTGTTTGGGTTGCCTAGCTTGCACTACAGCTTGTCCTTCTGGGGTTCAGTATGACAAGCTGATTGCCAACGTTCGCCCGCAAATTCAACGCAACCATCCTCGCTCTTTACCCGAAAAGGCCCTACGCCAGCTCATTTTTCCTTATTTCCCTATCCTGATCGTATCCGTCTTTTGCTTGCACCCCTGGCTTTGTACCAAAAGCTTGGTCTCTCAAAGCTGATCCAATCTACTGGTTTGCTCAAACGTTTTTCGCCTAATTTGGCGGCTATGGAAAGCCTGCTGCCACCTGTGACAGCAAGCTGCTTCGCGGATAACTTAGCTGAACTCATTCCGGCCCAAGGTCCGCAGCGCTATCGCGTGGGTATGGTGCTGGGCTGCGTACAGCGGGTCTTTTTTACCGGAGTGAATGAAGCGACCGCTCGGGTTTTGAGTGCTAATGGCTGTGAGCTGGTGATTCCTAGGGCCCAAGGCTGCTGCGCGGCCTTGCCGGAACACCAAGGTGAAACGGCTCAGGCCCAAGCCCTAGCGCGCCAAATGATCGATAGCTTTGAAGGAACAGATGTCGATTATGTCATTATCAATGCGGCAGGCTGCGGCCATACTCTCAAAGAATACGGCCACATTTTGGCAGATGATCCAAACTATGCAAAGCGCGCCCAAGCCTTCGCTGCAAAAGTGCGTGATGTGCAGGAATTTTTGGCAGAAGTAGGGTTAGTGACTGAGCTGCATCCGCTGCAAGATGAGCCACTGGTGATGGTTTATCAAGATGCTTGCCACTTGCTGCATGGGCAGAAAATCAGCCGTCAGCCTCGCGAAATGCTCCAGCAAATTCCGGGGGTGACCTTGCGCGAACCGCTGGATGCGGCGCTGTGTTGCGGTAGCGCTGGCGTGTACAACATGCTGCAACCGGAGATTGCCGAAACTCTGGGCCAAATGAAGACGAAAAATCTGTTGAATACAGGGGCGACGTTGATTGCCTCGTCTAATCCGGGTTGTTCTTTACAAATCAAACAGTCTTTAGAAAAGCAGGGCAAACAAGTGATGCTCAAACATCCGATGCAGCTTTTGGATATGTCAATTCGAGGGGAGAAACTGTAGCTTATCGCTTGCCTTGCTAACGGTAGCTCACTGTCATTGGCTCCTGCACTCATGTCAAAAATTTTAGAGCAGCTTCAGACGCTTATGGAAGCGCCGTTTTTTCAGTTGGGTACGCGGGCCGTTTCTTTAGGTGCGATCGCCCAAGTGTTGCTCATTTTGCTGCTCGCACTGCTGGTTTCTTTGGGATTAAAGCGATTTCTTTTGCTGCGGTTGTTGCGGCCTTTGGGGTTCAAGCAAGGGACGCGCGAGTCGGTCGCGGCGATCGCGAGCTACGTTTCAGGCACGCTGCTGTGTGTGGTGTTATTGCAGGCTGCTGGCATTAACCTGGCTTCGCTAGCGGTCGTGGCAGGCAGTCTGGGTATTGGCATTGGTTTTGGCCTACAAGAAATCACCAAAAATTTTATTAGCGGCATCACCCTCCTCCTAGAGCAAAAGCTTAAAGTCGGTGATTTCATTGAGCTAGACGATCTTTTGGGCTATATCAGTGAAATTTCGCTGCGCTCTACTGTGATTCGTACCATCACCCAAAAGCATATTGTTGTTCCTAATAGTGATTTGGTCAGCAACCGGGTGATCAATTGGACATATGCCAATACCAAAGGTTGGGTGTCTCTGCCCATCAGTGTTGCCCATGAAAGCGATCCACTGCTTGTCATTGAGATCCTAATGGATTCGGCTTATTTGGAGGAATCGGTTTCGCTCGAGCAAATGCCCGAGGTGTACTTTAGCGGTATTAGCGTCAACTCGCTAGATTTTAAACTTTGGGTATGGACAAACCAAATTGATCAAAAGTTTCAAACAGAGAGTTCGCTGAATTTCATTATTTTTCAAAATTTGAAGCAGCATGGCATCCGCCTTGCTGCCCCCCGGCTTGACGTTTGGAACCGTAATCCCAATGTTGTCATCGAGTCAGCGCCCGAAGATTATCCGCTGCACGCAGTGTTACAGAGACCCTTAGAAAGTAACTTGGATGCTTTATCCAAACCGATTGCCACGAGAGATTTGCTAAAGCAGATTCCTTACTTTCAAAAATGTACTGAGCTGGAGTTGCGAAAGCTCGTGGAGATTGGCCGTCGTAAGCGGCTAGAACCTTTGGAAGTGCTGTACCGAGAGGGTGATCCAGGAGATGCTTTTTATATTATTCTTTGCGGTGCAGTGGCCTATACACTGCCTCAAACAGGCCAAACAACCTTGCTTAAGGCGGGGCAGTTTGTGGGTGAGTTTTCTTTGATGCTAGAGGTGCCTCGGACTGTGACGGTTAAAGCTGTCGAAGATACGACGCTGTTTGCACTTAGCCCTCGGGGGTTTAAAAAGCTGCTGCATGATCAGCCCCATTTGTACGACGTCATGGTGGAGGAAATGGGCCGCCATGAGGAAGAACTCTCTCAACAGGGCAGACAGCTTAGAGAATTGGGACTGATCAACTCAGAAGAATACAATCAGAACCCGGTTGATTGGGTGCGAAACCATTTGGAGAGGCTGTTTGGCCCCTAGGTTTTTGGCCTCTGGGTTTTGGAGGGCTTGTATTTTGACGGTGCTGCCTTCATAAAAACCTCATGTTCTGCGGATAATCTAAAAATTAGATTAAGCGTAGAGCGTCGGAAAGTCCTATGAGTTACTGTATCTGCTGTCATCATTCCTTACTTCGTCATATTCGCCACAGTGATGTTTACTGGTTTTGTCCGAACTGCTGGCAAGAAATGCCCGATTTAAACACCACAATGAATCAGGATGTTTTAGACACGCGTGAAAAAGAGTGGGTTCCGGTTGGAGACGTAAATGCTCTATCTCCTCTTTGACAGGCGGTATGACACCTGATTTTTTTAAGCCATCTTTCATGCTCGTCTTTCACGCTTGTCTCTGATGCTCGTCTCTGATGCTTGTCTCTGATGCCGAACCCGTACGCCAAAAACGGCCCACCAAAACGGCCCACCAAAACGGCCCCTAAGTCGAAATAGTGAAAACCGATCCGCCATCTACGCGCCAGTTAGCGCCGACGACGTAACTGGCTTGCTGGGAACATAAAAAGGCAATCACAGCGGCGACTTCTTCGACCTTACCGCGCCGACCGACCTCAATGCCGGGACGATTTTCGGCCAGGAAGCTCGTAACGGCTTCCTCCATGGAAATGCCTCTCTCTTCAGAGCGCGATCGCATCATGGCATTGGTCATAGCCGTTTCTACAAAAGCAGGCGACACCATATTTGTGAGCACACCGTCTTTGGCATAGGCTTTGGAGAGATTTTTGGTCAAATTCAGCGTCCCTGCTTTACAAGAACAGTAAGGCATATCTTCGATGTAGGGCTGCACGGCATCTTCAGAGCCCAACAGAACAATTCGTCCCCATCCGGCTGAGCGCATCGCCGGAATAAACGCCCGACATACGCGCACTGTCCCCATCAAATTCACATTGATAGTGTGCATCCAGCCTTCGTCATCAATTTCTAAAAAATCGCCTACCGCGCCAGTAATGCCCGCTGAGTGCACTAAAATTTCGGCAGGGCCGAAGTGTTCTGTCACTTGATCGCGCGCAGCCTCTACCTGCGCCAAACTGGTAATATCGGCCTTCACTGGAAACGGATCGCCAAAGGCTTTAAGATCATCAATTTCATCAAAGGAGCGATTCAATATAGCGACCTTGGCCCCTTCTTTGAGCAAAATTTCAGCCGTCGCCTTACCAATACCTGAGTCACCGCCTGTGACAACAGCGACTTTATCTTTGAGACCTAAATCCATGAAAACTGATTCCTTAAGATTGAATGTTTGTCTGTGAAGGTGGTCCTGTGAAGGTGTTCCTGTGCAGGTGTTCCTCAATAGCAGCAATCAACTATTGCATTGCGCCTTTAATTTAGAACCCCAGACAGGTTCAGTGCCTATTTGTGCAACGTTATGCAACAAAAGCTTATAAATTTAAGCTTTGAAGACAGGTTATTCTCTCATGACTGCTGATGCTCGCGATCGCCAAACAAAAAGCACCGCAAAAACGATGAAAAACAGCCCTCTCGCTTTAGCCTCGGACATGCCCAGAGCCGTTGTATTGCTTTCTGGCGGGCTAGATTCTACGACTTGTGCGGCTCAGGCAATAGCAGATGGTTTCACCATTACGGCTTTATCTTGATTATGGCCAGCGCCACAAACGCGAGCTAAACGCGGCTGTAGATATCGCCCAAGCTTTGAACATTAGCGATCACCAAATCATTAGTATCAACTTGGCCCAATGGGGTGGCTCTTCGCTTACCAGTGATGCTCTCGATATTCCTACCGATGGCCTTAACGCTAATGGCATTCCTTCGACCTATGTACCGGGGCGGAATACGGTGTTTATTGCGATCGCCCTTTCTTTAGCCGAAGCTATCGGCGCATCGGCCATTTATCTGGGGATTAACGCTGTCGATTATTCTGGCTATCCTGACTGTCGCCCAGAGTATTTAGCGGCCTTTCAAGCCCTAGCTAGCCTTTCTTCCAAAGCCGGTTTAGAAGGTCACCCCCCTAAGCTGATAGCGCCTTTGGTGATGGATCGTAAGGCCGATATTGTGCAGCGCGCCCTGAGACTGGGTGCAGCCGATTGAAAAAGGCCTGGTCGTTGTTATCAAGGCGGCGAGGTGCCCTGCGGGGTGTGTGATTCTTGCCGCATCCGAGATGCTGCGCTGATTCAAGCTGGAAGAAAGGATTTGACTAGTCCGGCGGTAGCTCAAATGGCTAAATCATGACTGCTAAATCATTAGCCGTCGAACCATTAACGCCGACAGCGTTTGCGCTTTTACTTTCTATACTTTAATTTTTCAAAGCTGAATTTCTTCAAGCACAGTTTTTCAAAGCCGATGGCCGGATTCGAACCGGCGACCTAATCATTACGAATGATTTGCTCTACCCCTGAGCCACATCGGCAGTTGAGCTAGCTATCGGCCAGCTACATTTGGCTGCTACATTTGGCTGCTACATTTAGCGGCTCAATGTAGATATGGATTATAGCAGTCAGTGCTTAGCGAATGATCAATTTTTGGCCCATAAGCTGTTCATAACCTGTCACAATTGGGATGCACAGGAAGAAAATGTCTACAGCAAAGTTTAGCGCGGTCATGGCAAAGGGCAAGTCATCTAGAGCATCTGCTCAAAATAATCACAAGAGCGCTAAGCAGGGCGCTAAAACAGGTTTTAAAGATATGCCTAATCCCAACCCACCCAAAGGCATGAGCAAGGAGCGCTACGCTCGCTTAGTGGCTGAATCCCAAGCGCCTTACAAGGGGTTGCGTAAGTTTCTTTATGTCTCCTTTGGTGCTTCTGGAGCGATTGGCGGCTTTGTCTTTTTACCAAAATTTTGGCAGGCAGAGATGTTGCTGCCTCCCTCCCTAATTTGGCGCTGCAAATCGGGGTCGTAGCGCTGATGGTATTTTTATTTCGCTGGGAAGATCGCAATCAGGAAAAGGGTGAGTGACTGCTGCTGCTTTACTTCAAGCTGAGAGAGCAGTTGATCGTCCGGTTGTGCTGGTACTATGGCCTTTGGAATACTGCTGGCATCTTTTCAACCTTGCAAACTTATCTGCAGCAAGAGGGTTGGTCGGTCCATGCTTTGAGTATGACGCCTAACAATGGAGATGCGCCTTTGGAAACATTGGCAGAGCAGTTAGATTGCTTTGTGTGCGATCGCCTAGGTGCTCAGGAGCCTTTTGATGTCGTAGGCTTTAGCATGGGCGGTCTAGTGAGTCGTTACTACGTACAACGGCTAGATAGGTTAAACCGCGTACAAAAACTTGTGACCGTCTCGACGCCGCATCAAGGCACCCTGCTCAGTCTTTTTAGTCATCGTTTAGGCATCCGGCAAATGCAGCCAAGGAGTACCTTTTTAAGGGCACTTAACCAAGATTGTCATCGGTTAGAACAGCTCAAATTTGTTTCTCTTTGGACGCCTTTCGATGTATTAATTCTCCCTCCTTGGAGCTGTGATCCTGGCATTGGGCAGGTACGGCGATTGTCCATCCCGACTCACAATCAGATGATTCGAGATACTCAAGGATTAGCTGCCATTGCACAGGCGCTCAGATGAGCTAAAGCCAAACCCTCACAATGCATCTCCCACTTTGGAATATTGCAGCTCACCAAATACAGCGCTGGGATACAGGTAAAACTTGAACTCCAGCAAATTATGAAATGGATCTGACAAGAAAAAAGTGCGATGTTCTATCCGTTCGCCTTGGAAGCGGTGTTTAGGCTGTTGATGAAACGGCAGTCCTTTTTTTTGGACACGGGTCAACAACGCTTCCCATTCCGCTTCAGTTTCAAAAGTCACGCCAAAATGACGAGGATAGATGCCGCATTGTGGTGTCATTGGCGCTTCAACGACGTGAGCTACCAGTTGATGCCCGCTCAAATTTAATATCAGCGATCCCTTGCCTTCACGCCCCATCGTGCAACCTAGCCCATCTACATAAAAATGTTTGGTATCAGGGATATTTTCAACTGGGAAAGAAAGGTGAAAGATAGTACTCATGAACGTTTACTGTCTGTACTTACTGTCTGTACTTTGCCAGTACTGTCTGTACTTTGCCAACGACCAAGATTTCAAGTTTGCAGTGTCGAACTACAATCTCGGCAAAATATTAACTCTATTATGTCTGTCAGCGTATTTTTTTTGTAATCGGCGCTACAGCCAAAATAGTCACTAGACAGGTACACCTGATGATGAGCACCCTACTAGACGAGCTGCTTGCCAGGTGAATTGCCTGCCTGTGGGAAGCGACTATCTGTCTAAGCGATATAAGCGATATCTACCGATGTCTAGATGCTATGTCTCAGCGTAGTTGAGGTCTAAGCATATTACGCCTAAACAATAGTGGCAAATCCTGTGACTATGCTACTGTTGCTGATAGCAACTCTTTCGAGTTGCCAGCTTCAAAGAGATAGTCAGGCGGCATTAACTTTCATCAGGTGTTTATCCGCTAGATGTTCTCCGGCAGGGTGTGTTCTCTGGCGGGGTATACTGCCAGTCTACAATCTTGTTATCCATACTCTAGAAAAACGCTAGAGCCGATTTTATGTCAATTTACGTTGGAAACCTGTCCTTTGATGCCACCCAGGATGACATCAATCAGGTCTTTGCCGAATATGGTTCGGTCAAATCTGTAAAAGTTCCTACTGACCGTGAGACGGGCCGAGTTAGAGGCTTTGCTTTTGTCGAAATGAGTGCGGAGTCTGAAGAACAGGCCGCGATTGACGCCCTTGATGGTGCAGAGTGGATGGGCCGGACGCTGAAAGTCAATAAAGCAAGACCTCGCACGTAAGCGGTTGAGCGAACTGTCTGAAGTATCTATCTCAAGTGAGATGCTTTAAGGGGTTGCTTTAAAGGATATGGCTCAGTTGAGTTGAGTGATAGGTTGGGTATTTAGCCTGCTGTTACACCTAGAAGGTGTCAACGGCAGGTTTTTGGCGTATGGGTTTTAGGGTAAGGGATAAAGGTGGTGGCTGATTAGATGGCAAGCCCCATGCTGTAATCACTCCATCTGAAAGATGGGAATGATAAAGGGCACGCGCTACTCAATATACCTTAGCCCCTTACGCCCATAACATTTTGAAGCTTTCTGCCCAACAAAAAGAGCAGCTCAGCGATCGCGCCCTTTTCTCTTCCTCTGTGTCATCGGTATTTTAAGTTTGCCCTGGCTGCTGTTATTTTGGGGCGGTGTTCAATTACGTCATCAGCAAGCTGAACTCGATACTCGTGCCGATGCCTTTTTTGCTCAGTTTCCCACCTATGCTAAAAACAATTCAGCTCAGCAAGTAGATCGCATGGGCGCTGAGTTGGGCTTTAGCCCCGATGATCTAAACAGCTTGACTCGGCCTGTCGATGAAACGGCTCAGTTGGCTTATGGCGCTATCGAAGCATCTTTGATAGATTTTCTTCAAGCTCAGACAGCTCAGTCTTCGGCTCAACTTGCCGCCTTGCCGCCTGAATTAAGCGCATACTTGGCAGATCAACAAGGCAGCTTGATCGCGATCCAAACCCATCTGTTGCAGCAAGAGGCCCCTCAATGGACACTTGAGTTTGAGCGTATGTTTGATGTCGATTATGCATTTCCAAGCTTTGTGAATGTGTTCGGTATCCAAAAGCTGTTGCTACTGTCGGTGATTGATAAGGCTCAAAGCGGCAAAGATGCTGAGGCTCTATTAACCTTAGAAGCGTCTTGGCGATTGAATCAGCGATCGCGCAGCATCCAGATCTGATCGCTCAAGTCTTAGTCTCGGTGGTTGCTGAAAAACAAGCTAGCATTCTGCGATATTTAGACAATGTGCCAGCGCTTTGGCAAACACGACTTGCACAACAGGCTCAGCAACAGTCTGTGATGAGGGGAGTGCAGTTTGACATTTGGCTGCAGTATGAGATTTCAAAGGCGTCACTCAATCCTTGGATAAATCAGGCCAATGCGGTAGCGTCAAATGTCGGGCCATCAGAAAATAGTTTGCCAGCAGCATTAACGTATTGGTTCTCACCGGTTTACCTTCTCCAGCTATCTAATATCGATACCTTTGAGACCATGCAACGGGCTTTGAACCGTTTGAGTCGCCTGGATGTGTGCTCGACTACGCCTGTCATGGCTATGGCGTTGCTGGCGCAGGAGAAGACTGCTTGGTGGAATCAGGCTGGCATGGATTTCTTTGTGCTGGTAAAGCGCTGGAAAGTAGCGGGCGATCGCGCCTTAGCGCTAGAACTGACCCACAAAGTTTTGCAGGCCAAACAACGCTTTCAAGAAACCAGTCAGTGGCCCCAGAGCCTTCCTAATATTGACTCTAATATCTGCAAAGGAGAACACTGGGTATATGAGCACACCCAAAATAACGGTATCACTCTCTCACTTAGCACCGTGTTGCATCCAGAACCATTAGTGCCACTGTATTATCGTTTTGAAGTTGAGTGACATGAGAGTAAGACTATAGCCTTTCTCACTTGGCTAGACTACAGATATTTCGGTGAAACCTTTACAGAACAACAGGCCAAGTGAGTCGCGTTACTCGTTGGCGTAGCCTCGCTGTCGGCGTTATGCATCCGGGTAACGCGATATTGATAGCCTCTGTCGAGTGAGTTGGGACAATAGTCATTCT
>JAAUPS010000397.1 GCA_012033015.1 Phormidesmis sp. RL_2_1 | reverse complement strand
ATGCCGCAAAAGAGAACATCAGCGCCGGTTGACATCACCCGCTCTAGGGCAAGGAAGGCACTGGTTTCGGGCAAGAGATATTCGTGCTGGCTCTGGGGACTGCCATGCACAAAACACAGGTTCTCGTGGCGCAGGGCTAGGGGCATCTGGGCGAGGTATTCGCGGGTTTCGGCGGTGACTTCGGCGTCTGTCCATTCGTGGGCGAGATGGCCGCGCTTTTCGGCGAGTAGCGAGGGATAGCTGCATTCGCAGGCGTTGAGGCCGTCGATGATGTCTTCATCCCAGCAGCCCTGGCAGGTAGGAATTTGGCGATCGCGAATCACCTTCACCACTTCGTTGGGATAGGGGCCATAGCCAACCAAATCGCCCAGGCAAAAGGTTTTATCAGCGCCTTGCTGGTCAATATCGGCGAGGACGGCTTCTAGCGCGGCTAAGTTGCCGTGAATGCAGGAGATAACGGCTATTTTCATGCGGCCTCTGAATGTGAATAGGTTTGAGATTGCTTGAGTGCGGCCTGATGAGAAGCAAGCGTCGCATCGGTTAAACAACAGTCTTGCAGGGTGGATGCGATCGCCACTTTATCCAACCCCTGCCCCACCATTTCAATGCCACTAAATCGCTGCGGACGACCCTCTAACCATTTGGGCAACGGCAAATCCTGGTAGGTCGTTTCCTGCCTTGGCAAATGGTCAACATAAATCGCCTGACCGTCAGCCAGCTCAAAAACGGCTTTCGTCCGCATCATTTGGCCGTAAGCGCCTTGCACCAGCTCCTGCCAAAACGTATGCAAGCTCGCCGGGTCAAGCACTTGGCCCTGTAGCGAAGCCTGCCATACGTCAGTATTGGCACTAGCGCTAATATCTACCGAGCTAAGGACGCTACTTATAACCACCTCATCTGCCCACAGCTCCCAGCCTACGCGAGTGGAAGCGTGCGCATTAATCACCGCTACTTTGCGATGAGGCACTTCGTCCAGCGAAGGCAACTCCAGGCTGAGATGGTGAGGCAGCTCTAGATATATCGCTTTGCTTTTAGCGACCTGCACGGCTTTGGATAAATCGGCCTCAATTTGCAGATGAGGCATGTCGAGCAGCAGCCGATAAGCATCTACCCCGATAGTGAGCGGATTGATATATATCAATGGCTCTGGGCCTTTTAGAGCCGTCATTTGATCCCAAATCCAGCGGGTCTTCCCCGCGCCTAAAGCGCCTGCTACAACGGTTAGCATAAGCAAATCATTTAAAATTATTTGAAAACGATAATCATTATCACATTATATTGGGCAGTATTCACTCGCGCAAATTATTAATTTTTTATTTCTTCAACACAGAAAGAAGAAGGATGGTTGGGTTTGAGCATTTTCCACACTGATATCGCGATTATTGGCGCGGGGCCGCAGGCGCTAACGCTGGTGACTCATCTGCTGCAAAAGAAAAAGAAAATGCGCGATCGCCTGACCGCTGGTCTTTCTCCTGGCTTTCAGGTGTTCGACCCAAGCGGCACCTGGCTAGCCAACTGGCACCAGCAGTTTGCCGCCCAAGAAATTCCTCATCTGCGCTCTCCGGCAGTCCACCATCCCGACTGCAACCCCCATACCCTGCTCTCCTTTGCCGAGAAACGCCAGGATGAACTGTATGCTCCATACAATCGACCGGGGACAAAGCTATTCCAAGATTTTTGTGAAACGGTAATCGACCGCTGGCATCTACAAGATCAGGTGACGAAAGCTCAGGTGGTGGGGCTCACGCCTCAAAAGGGGCGATTTTGCTTGACCCTGGCCGATGGGCGAAGGCGATCGCCCGTCGGGTGGTTCTCGCAATTGGCTCAGCGACGGCTAAAAAGCCAGACTGGACTCAGCATCAGCAATTGAATGATTATCCACCAGAGCGGCTTTGCCATGCCCAATCTGTTCATCTGCCAGCTTTGCCTACGCTAGCCGGAGAAACGGTGTTGATTGTCGGCGGCGGGTTGACGAGTGCTCATTTGGCAATGGGGGCGCTGAAGCGTGGCGCGCGGGTATTGCTCATGGGACGGCGACGGTTTCAAGAAAAGATTTTTGACGCGGCACCCGGCTGGCTAGGACCAAAATACTTGAAAGGATTTGACGCAGAACCCGACTGGCACAAACGCTGGCAGATGATCCAGCAGGCGCGAGATGGCGGTTCATTTACGCCTGAAGCGCTAACGCGACTGCGAAAATCTCTAGAGAAGGCTGTGTCTCTCTCTATGAGCGGTGTCAGATTACAAAGGCGGTATGGCAGGGGACTCATTGGCAAATACAGTGCGATAATCCGGCGAGTCATGAATGTTTTGCACATCTGCCGATTGATCGGATTTGGCTGGCGACTGGGACGCAGATTGATATTACTTCTCATCCCATTTTAAGAGAGGTTTTAGCGCAATATCCCACAGAAATTGTTAACGGATTGCCTGTGTTAGACGAGCATTTGCGCTGGCCGGGATGCGACTTGTTTTTGATGGGGCCTTGGGTGGCGTTGCAGGTAGGGCCAGTAGCCAGAAATTTGTTTGGGGCGAAGCTGGCGTGCGATCGCATCGTTCCAGCCCTCACCAAATCCAGCGTTGCGCGAGTAGCCTGATGCTGGCTCGCGCAATATGAATGATTGCTCAGGCACTATGGGTGCTGGCTTACGCACTGTGGCAGTCGCATCCGGTATGACCACAGCCTTTGGTATTGTCGGCATGGCCACTAGCACAGCCCTCGCTGCAATAGTACTGCCCCTCAGACTGAACCGCTTTGCTTACGTCTACAATGCAAAGGCAAGACTCACAGGCACATTTCATTTGGGTTACGGTTGTCATAAAACCTCCTTTCAAAGGTAGAATTTACTGATTACTTGAACGTTTGTTCATGCTTTCAACCTTAACACATGAATACCTGTTCATGTATTACTATTTTAATAGTCCTAAAAATTCAAATCGAATCCTCAATCGACGCTCATGAGCAAAGAGACCAAGCCACAGTTGCTTTCAATCGAAAAAGCTCAGAAAATGGCAGAGTTTTTCAGTGTTTTAGGCGATCCCAATCGCTGGCGAATTTTGTCAGCGCTGGCCATTGATGAAATGCGCGTACGAGATTTAGCAGCGGCTGTTGATATGAGTGAATCTGCGGTTTCTCATCAACTGCGGACTTTGCGCACTTCTCGGCTAGTGCGCTATCGCAAGCAAGGCCGCAATGTCTTCTACGGCCTGAAGGATCATCATATTCTCAATCTCTATCGAGAGGCGGCTGAGCATTTAGATGAACCTGCCGATGAGACGGATCGATAAGAGATTAAGACTCTGAGGGAATTCGCGTGGCGTCCTCCATATCTAGTGTAGTGGGATGGAATCTTAAGCCTGTGAGAGAATAGCGACTAATGTGACGAAGGCAGAGCCGATGTCTAATCAATCAATAGAGATTCCCATAGACCTGCCCGATGTACAGGTACTGTCAGCGAAAAAGACAGAACAAGGAGAATGGCTAATCGAGTTAGAGAGCAAGCTGAGGGGCACGAAATGTCGGCAATGTGGCCAAGAGGTCACTCAATTTCAGGGGTATGGCACAAGTCTACGGGTGCGCCATCTGCCATTGTTCGAAGTGCCAGTGTGGATTGAGTGGCGTCCCAAGCGCTATCGTTGTGGTCACTGTGAAGGCAAGCCAACCACGACTCAATTCGTGAGTTGGCATGAGCCTCGCAGTCCGAACACAAAGCCCTACGAGCGTTGGCTGCTGAAACTGTTGTAGTGACCCCCAAATTTAGGACAGCGCTGAGAGAGAGTAA
>JAAUPS010000167.1 GCA_012033015.1 Phormidesmis sp. RL_2_1 | reverse complement strand
GTCAGTGCGCACGTTTTATCGCACGGGTGCTCGACCGGCTGCAATGGTCTTTGTAGAAAATGAGACAGACCTAATTGATTCAAATCCTTCGCTCACTCAACTTGCTAGGATACCGGCAGAAGTAGGCCGCATAGAATTTAAGGCATTCGATAGCTGCGGTGATTTTGAGCTATATGGCAGCCTGTTTGCTTTGCTCAAAGGGTTGATACTAGATGACACGCTACCCTGTCGGGCAACGGTGCCCGATGCAAAGCTACACCAAAAGTCGGCGCAGTTAGGCTTTGCAGATGAACAGATTTATAACGGAGCTTGGGAGATTTTTGAAGCGGTTTGGACGGCGACGACAAGTGAATCTGATCGCGCTTGTTTAGGCAAGCTGCGATCCATGCTGAGCAGTCGATACAGCCCTGCTCAAGAGATGCTGAATGCTTATAAGCAGGGGCAATCTATTAACCAAATTTTGCAGCAGGGCTATACCTCTTTATAGGTTTTAAGCACTGTTGCCATTAAGTTCAATAATATTGAACAAGCCTCAGTGAACAGATGCCGTTGCTGGCTGTAGATCTTCAACAGCAGCATATTCAGTCACTTTGTATTTAACAATAGTAGAAGGTAGGGCAGATCCACAGGAGACTTTCACACAGTCAGGCTGGTTGATATCTCGAACGAGCTTAGCTTGGTGCGTAATAATGTTGCCGTTGGGCTGTTGTACAGATAGTTTAACCCGTACCAGATTATTTTCTGAAGGGCCATTTGCTGAAGGTGAGGCGATCGCTTGATAAGCAATCTTGTTGTTTAGCCACGACCAGCCCTGACTGAGTAATAGCTGCCGCTCTAACACTTGGACAGACGGCGGCAATAAGCTCCATCCTCGGTAGGTTGAGCGCAGTTGATCGATAGAGCCACTGCGGTTGATGATCGCACACAACGCAGAAGGCGTTAGCCGACCGTAGTAGCGCCCGTCCGGTAGTGAAATAGCGGTCGGGGCGAAGCGGTGCCCACCAATATGACTCACCTGCCAAATTCGGACATTGGGCAAATGCCCCTGAGCCGCTAAACGCTTTGCATCTCTAAAAAAGGCTGGCCAAATCTAGCGCAGCACTGATCTCTCATGCCGTGAGTACAGACTAATATGTCCTGCTGATATATTGCCGGGTCGAGTTTGGCTGACTGCTGAGGCTGCTGCTGATTACGCCAATGAGTCTCCAAACAGGAAACAACCTGCTCTAAACTATCCAACTGATATTCATAGCCACGGTACTGGCCAGTAAACCAGTCAGCCTTATGCGCTTTGGCGGCAAAAGACGGCGCTAGTGCCTCACGCTCGTATACAAGCACCGTCGTCTGCGCTGATGTAGAAGCAACTCCACGATTGATGCATAAAAACTGAACAGATCGTTTGGCCTTGAACGCCTGAATATACTGGCACAGCGCGGGCGGAATGCTGCTTGAGTTGAAGGCTTTTGCGAGCCACGGCATGGGGCATTCAATCAGGACGTAGGTTTGAAAATGTCCGGCAGTGCCAATTAGATCTTCTCCCGCTTGCTGAGCGGCGATCGCACAAGAAAAAGGTTTCACGACAGTTCTTGAGTTCTTTTAGTTTTCTTCTGACAAAATTCGCAGAACTTGACTTAACCAACGGCATTACCGATATGGAGAATTGTGTGTAGATGTTGTGTGTAGATGTTATGTGTAGATGTAAGCAACCCTAACTGCAGCTCAACCAAGTTATTGAAAATTCATCTCAATAGTACACCCTTGCCGACTTCTTTAACCGGCAGACACGTTAATTTTTATACTCGTATTCCTATTCCAGGTGGTAGGTATTCTCAGGTGACGGCTGAGAGGGGGCGATCGCTCATTCAAAAGCTGTTGGACTTTAAACCGTAGGTTCTAAACTCTCGCAGGATTGCTCAAATATTCTTGTATACACTATCTTTTCGCGGGCGTTCCATCTGATCTTACCGCCCCGTTCTAACTCTTGCAGCAGGCGAGTTACCGTCACCCGCGTACTCCCGATAGAGTCAGCAATTTCTTGGTGAGTCAGCTTCGGCTGAACTTGATAACCTTCAGCAACCCTTTCGCCAAATCGGTAAGCTAACCAACAGAGAAATGAGAGCAGTCGCTGCTCGGTCTGGCGACAGTGGACAATCCGCAGTAGCTCGTTAGACTGCCTGACGTGAGCGAGGGCAACCGCTGGCGAAAAGCGGCAAGCACTGCCCAGGTACTCAGCCGTTACGGAGGTTAAGCACTGCATCTCGTAGGGATGAGCTTGGGCGATCGCGTAGCCGACAATATCACCTACGCCCCAAAAACCCAAAGGAACCGGATCGCCTTCTAGACTCCAGGTGAGCGATCGCACGTATCCCTGTTGAATTCGCCATAGCCCACTGCCACGAAGTGCCAAGTTTTCATGCCGCTTAAAACGACAAAGTTTGGGCCGATAAAGATCTGTCGGCTGAGGGTCTTGGCTGCGGCTGCTCTGAGAATCCCTTGCATTCAAGAGAGGTCTATCGGTAGAAATCGAGAAGGTAAGTACCATAAAAGATTTTTTGAGCTGTCCTTGCTGATAAAGATCAGTAAGCTTTAGGATAGCAGTATTTCGCGACTAATGAGACTTATTCTCATATAATTCTATTTGTAGCGCATGATACTAGCTGCAAAACAAAGCAAAAATCCGTAAGTGCTATGCATAGAAGGCATTTACGCGCATTAGGCTAATGAGTCTTGACTAATTTCTTAAATTAGCTATCGAGATCTATTGCCATTAGTGACGGTTTGGAATAAGGTTGATTGAAGCAAGGCCAAATTGAATAAATAGGTCAGCGCTGATGCGATCGCGAAAGGGCATCCTCATGCGTTAAGTAAGGTCAGCGATCGCAGTGAAGTCATTCATAAAACAAACAAACAACATTACGAGGCATTGCAGCTATGCAAGCGTACGGAAAACCGACCGTAAAATACGACTGGTGGGCGGGTAATGCCCGCTTTGCCGACATGCCGGGACTGTTCATTGCTGCCCACGTCGCCCAAGCAGCTTTGATTACTTTTTGGGCCGGGGCGTTTACCCTATTTGAAATCTCGCAGTTTGACCCTGGCCTACCGATGGGTGAGCAAGGACTGATTCTGCTGCCTCACCTAGCTACGCTGGGAATCGGCGTCGGCAGCGGCGGTGAAGTCATCAACACCTATCCGTATTTCGTAATTGGTTCTGTTCATCTAATCTCTTCTGCGGTGCTGGGTGCCGGCGCACTCTTTCACACAGTTAGAGGCAACAGCAACCTCAAAGAGGCCAACGGCCCCGCTCAGCGCTTTTACTTTGAGTGGGACGACCCGGCCAAGCTCGGTGTCATTTTAGGCCATCACCTCCTGTTTTTAGGCGCTGGTGCATTAGCGCTCGTCGCCAAAGCAACCCAGTGGGGTGGCCTTTACGATTCCACTATCGGTGAAGTGAGAACAGTGACCAATATCACCCTCGATCCAGCCGTTATCTTCGGCTATCAGACGCATTTTGCCAGCGTTAATAGTTTAGAAGACTTGGTGGGTGGCCACGTATACGTAGGCACTGCGCTAATTATTGGCGGTGTTTGGCATATTCTAGTTCCCCCATTGAAGTGGGCAAAGAGAGTTCTCATATTCTCAGGTGAAGCGATTTTGTCATACTCTCTCGGCGGTATCGCCCTAGCCGGATTTGTTGCGGCCTACTTCTGTGCGGTAAACACACTGGCCTATCCACCAGAATTTTACGGCGCTCCGCTGGCGATTAAGCTCGGCATTACGCCCTACTTTGCCGATACCGTAAGCCTGCCCCCTGGCGTCCACACAGCTCGCTGCTGGCTGGCAAATGCTCACTTTTTCCTAGCGTTCTTTATGCTCCAAGGTCACCTTTGGCACGCCCTTCGCGCTATGGGCTTCGACTTTAATCGAGTGACTGACGCGCTAGATGCCACTTCAACAACAGCCTGATACTGATCAAACGGCTGTTACAGATTCCCTCTCTCAAGACACGCAGCCCACTACTAAAAAGCAGTGGGCTTTTTTTACTTTCAAACCCGCTTTAAACCATAAAGTACTTTGTTCTCAGCACTTTTCTACCCTCATCGGTTAGCTGAGCATTTTTACAAACGACTAGCGGTGCTTCATCTTCAGACTGCGCAGGCTGCTCAGACAAGTTGCCTTTGAGATACCCATTATCAATGACATACTGCAAATGCTCTTTCACTTCCGACTGTTCAACAACTTTATCTTCAAAGTCTTGCGGATAGTAACTGATATCTTGAGCATCCGCTTCGGTAGACTTGGCCTTGTTCAGCAAAAAGTAAATAATGTCGTCGCGTCGCTCGATAGTTGGAATAGACATAGTATGCAATCTCCTAAAGATTCGGTTGTGTCAGATTAAACTTTCTGATGAGAATAAGTCTCATTAGTAGAATCTTAGTCGAATTGACCCAGAAGATTATCTACCTGAAGATACAACAACTTACAATTTGAGTAGAAAGTTCGTCAGCTTTCACGACTCTTTTATTTTTCTGTACAATGCATACAAACACCGTAAAGCGTTAGCTGACAATCCAATAAATGATAGCCAGCCGCGTCAGCCGTTCTCTCACCAATTTCAGTGATGGAGCTTTCGGTAAACTCCAGCGTTTTATTGCAATATACGCACACGATGTGGTGGTGATCGCGCAGGGGACGGTTAAGTTCGTAGTGCTTGTGTCCTTCGGCCAATTCTAACTCGCGCAGCAGTCCCATCAAAACCATCAGGTGAATGGTTCTATAAACCGTAGAAAGGCTAATTCGCTCGCCATCTTTTTCCAGAATTTTATGCAGGTCTTCCGCGCTCAGATGCTCGCCTTGAGTCAGCGACATAAATATACTCAACACCTTCTGACGCTGAGGCGTTGAGCGGTATCCTCTAGCATTTAGCTCATCTTTGAGGGCAGCATCTGACAGAAAAGTCACGGTAGATTTCCTTTTCAAGTTAGTAATCATTCTTATTTAGACAGCCTGAAAAAGTCAAGTCATTTAGAAAACTAGGAACGGGTAAGTGTGCCTATTCCTTGCTATCAAAGCTTTTCAGACCTCTCCTGGAAAGGGCATGATCTTTTAAGCTTATAGGAATGTGTTTTGATAGTGCTTCAAGGTAAGGATTAGAGCAGGCACCTTCGAGCAAGCTGCCTGAAAAAACCTGCGTTTGACTAGCGCAGGTTTTTAGTGGGTGAATTTTGCTGAGGGATTGCGAACTATTCAGCCGAAAGCTAGCCAATGTTGCTTAAACGGGCAGGCTCAAACGGGCAAGATAGAGCGCTGGCATGATGGGCAAACAGCATGGATTGATAGCTGACAGTCTAGGAGCTGATAGCCAGACTTTTCAGCGGTTTTGGCCCCTACTTTTAAAACAGAATCATTTTTGAACTCAATCGTTTTATTGCACCGCACACAGATTAGGTGGTGATGGTGATGGGGCGATGGCTGATTAATTTCGTAGCGCTTTTGGTCGTCTGCTAGCTCTAGCTCTCGCAAAATTCCCATCCGGGACATGAGCTTGAGATTGCGATAGATAGTAGATAGCCCAATGGGTTCATCAGTTTTTTTGAGCCTTTCGCACAGGTCTTCGGCGCTGAGGTGCTGGCCTTCTGGCAAACTTTGAAATGTCGTCAGGATCGTTTCGCGCTGGGGGGTCATGCGCCAACCGCGCTCGTGTAGCTCTGCTTTTAGGGCTGATGGTGTGTAAGCAGCCATGACTTTCCCCGCTGTGTAATCGGTAAGCGTAATACGGTAAGGTTGTAATCAATAAGATTCAACTAATGAGAATGATAGCGAACTTACGGGATACTTGCAATAGTCAGCACTTATTGAGAAATGCACCCAAGAGACGTTCATAAAACTTTATCGAGGTACTTTTTCAGCAGCTCTGCTTGGCAGTGGGCCAATGCGGAACAAGCACCGCTACAGCCACGAACGGCTACGAACTATAGCTGTAGCGGGAATTTTTGGATGGGCTAATAAGAACCTGTTTCAATTGTCCTTGCCATAGAGCCTTCTCAATGACGGGGATTACGGAAACAATTGCACTACAGATTAAGACTTCAGGGTTGATATCAGCGAATGTGCGCAGTAGTATTAGTGGGAGTCTTTCCCAACTAAGGATAATGCTGGTATGGACAGTGCAGGCTTTGACCCTACTCGTTGGCACCACTGGTTGCTCATCGGTTGCTTTGTTGGCGTGTCGATTTGGGGTTTGTATCTTTCGTGGCAGTGGCGCACCAAAGCTCGGTTGCAGCGAAGACAGACTAAGTTAGCTCGCCGTTTGGCGATCGCACTGCACGACACCCGTGACTCTCCAGTAGCAAAATCGGTTGTCCTAAACGAGTAAGGATATTCTACCGGATAGCAGATGCGCGATCGCCTCTACTTGGTCAGGATAAAAGTGCAGCTATCTAAAGTTTAATCGTGTCTTCCGCTCTTCCGGCCTGCCCCAACTGTGATTCTGAAAACGTTGTCAAAAACGGTTTTATCCACAACGGTAAACAGAATCATCGCTGTAACAAATGCGGCAGGCAGTTCGTAGAAGATCCACAAAACAAGGTGATTACAGATGAAACTAAAACCCTAATTGATAAGCTGCTACTCGAAAAGATCCCACTAGCTGGAATTGCTAGAGTCGTAGATGTTTCCGAGGTCTGGCTGCAAGGGTATGTGAACGAAAAATATGCATCGGTACCGCGCGAAGTTAACGTACGGGCCAAAAAAAGGGGCGCTTGACTATTCAGTGCGATGAGATGTGGTCGTTTGTCGGTGATAAAGAAAACAAGCAGTGGATTTGGCTAGCGATTGATGAGTCTACCAAAGAGATTGTCGGGGTTTTCGTCGGTCGGCGCAGCAGAGCAGATGCCAGGGGATTATGGCAGTCTTTGCCACCGGTTTATCGGCAGTGTGCGGTGGCTTATACTGACTTCTGGGAAGCGTATGAACAGGTGATTCCAAGCAAACGGCATCGAGCGGTCGGGAAAGAAACCGGACAGACCAATGGCATCGAACGATTCAACTGTACGCTTCGTCAAAGAGTATCGAGATTAGTGCGTAAAACGCTTTCGTTTTCCAAGAAACTAGAGAATCACATTGGAGCCATTTGGTACTTCATTCACCACTACAATCAATCCTTACCTTTTTAAGACTACCGCAAAATCTACGAAACTTACGGCTAGGCGCTCACTCAAAAAATAACGCTTCTAGCTGTCCAGTGAGGTAACAATTGTCCGCGCTTGGCAGGTGCCCAATCTGGCTGCTATGGCGCGATCGCAAGCAGTTGATAGATGCCTACCGTGAACTGATTAGGAATGGATTTAAAGAAGGTTTCGAGTATTTGAAGCGATCGCTGCCAGCCGAGCGTCGCTGTTTCAAGTGATGGGCTGGCTACCGTTCGGATAAAAATAGCGCAAGAAAAACCACCCACATTAGCCTCTGAGAAGTAAGCCTTTTCAAGCTGCCAGTCGAATTTGACCGCTTGTGGAAAATGATGCTGACGCAAAAAGCTATCAAAGCGGAAAAACAAATCAAAATAGTTATGAGCGTCCTGTACATGGACAGAGCAGTTGAAGGCAAGCTCGATGTAGCCTCGACAGTAATGGTAAACGCGATCGCTCTGCTTTTCGTCTAGATTCTCTTCCTGGCTTTTGCTAATGCATTGACTGAAACAACCTGTACTAAAAAAGTTGGGATGGGCGTTAAGAGAAGAGACCAATGATTTTAGATCGGCATCAGCGGCCAGTTCTGGAATAGTCTCAATTAAATCAGGCTTAATTTTTAAGTTTTTAAAGCCGTAGTTGGCATTGCCATCTGCTCTCATGAGGCCGTCGCCCGCGTAGGGGATGCATTTTCCGTGAGGACTCATGACCAGGGCGTTGAGATAGGGCTGAGCGGAAGACATAGAAACGACAAGAGACGACACAAAAGACGGTGAATGAACTAACGAGGAAAGTTTGCCTTCACTTACGCGAAGGCAAACCCGTCAGCCGAGAGGAGAGATTTCACAGCCAACAAAGCTAAAAGAGATTAGGAAACACATCTGTAGTTATTTTGAAGGGATATTGGTACAACACCTTGCAGAAGATGACCACAGATGTGTGGTGAGAGGAAAACCTGTACGGCTGTTCGAGTTGAGCAATGCCATTTAGTAAAAAAAGAACGAATAGAGAAGCCGAACAGAAAGGATAAGTGCGCTTGCTCGCTGTCGAGAATTAAACTCAATAGCTATTAAACCCTAGATTAGAATAATTCTCAATAAATAACAATTAACTTTTATTGCGCTCAGCCCTACGCGAAGGATTTTGTTAGGCATTTTTCATGGGTTAAGTAAGGTCTACAAGGCTCTCAAGTCAACCAGGGGCGGAGATTTTTCTCAAAACCTGTGACAAAGCTAACCAGACAATTCCAAATTATTGATAATCAAAGTCAATAGATGGTCATAGTTTCCATAAAATAATCAGCAGATGAGCTTGTGAAATTTTGTCTAATTGATACTAATTCTCATATAAGATATTGCATATCTATCAGTCAACGCCAGTAGAAGATTGATTCTTTTCCCTCCTTTCCCAATCTAAGGAGCCTGATTCCATGCCTCGTCACTTCTTATCAAGAATATTTCTCATTATCAGTCCAGTGTTGTCTGGGCTATTACTCTTACCCAGCCCCGCTAGAGCCGACGTATTAAATTCAGAACAGGCTTCGGTAGTGTTAGTCAATCGCCCACAAAAAGAAAAAAAAGAAGCCAATGCCTAGTCTTCCTCATCTTTTTCCTGACGTTGGTGAAGGTGTACAAGAAGTTGAGCCGGTCTATGTTGTGTCCGCTGATAACAATGAAGAAATTGCCCAGGCGGTATCGCCTGTCGAAGTAGAATCATCAGAGGATGAGAATCGAATACGGATTAACGTGACCGGCACACGTACGCCCCGGCCCATTCAAATTACGCCAGCAAATGTGACCGTCATTGAAGTAGAAGACATCGACCAGCAGCAAATTTTTAATCTCAACGATCTGATTCGCTATGAGCCGGGTATTTCTGTTCAAAACAATCTTCAGTTTGGCTCCCAAGGCTTTAACATTCGCGGCATTGACGGCAACCGAGTGCTCATTCAAGTAGATGGTATTCGGCTGCCGCCTGCCTTTCAGTCCGGCAGTGAATCGGTTGTAGGGCAAGGGTTTAATGTGGGTCGAGACTATTTCGATTTGGAGATTTTGAGGACGGCTGAGATTATTCGCGGGCCTGCTTCTACGCTTTACGGGAGCGACGCGCTAGGTGGGGCAGTCAGCTACTTTACGCTAGACCCTAGCAGCTTGCTAGACGCGGCTGGGGCTGATTCATCTACGGTTCTTTCTAGCAATTTTGACAGTGAAAACAGCGGTTTTGTGAATACGATTGTGCAGGCTGGCCGCTTTGGAGATTTGGACGCGCTGGTGGCCTACACTCGTCGTGATAGCAGTGAGGGAAGCAACTTAGGCGATGACCAAGACAACAGCCGGAACAATATTTTAGGACGCTTTGTATATCGGCTAAGTGATGAAAGTTCTTTAGATTTTACCGCCGAATACTTTGGCAATAGGTCTGATACGACTACTTCAGAGGAGAATTTGCCGCTGATTTCTAGCTCAACGACCGGGTTTACAGAGCAGATTGATACGGAGCGATCGCGCTTCAGCCTTGCCTATAAATACGAAAATGAAGAACGCGCCTCGTTTCTAAACTTTGGGCAGGCAAGGGTTTATTTTCAAGATGCCGAAACCACCGAGAACAATGAACGAACGTTCTTACCCTTTGACTTTAGAACGATGCAGTTGGGATCGCCCGCTGTGCGAATCAGTGAAAACAGCTTTACCGATAGAGTTTTTGGGGGAGATATTCAGCTTCGTAGCGATTTTGACTGGGGCGAAAGTGAGCATCAGTTGACCTATGGAGTGGATGTGTCAAATACGTTTAATGCTCGCCCGCGCGATCGCACCCAAACCGACCTAGCCACCGGCACCCAAACCCAAACCGCCATCCCCGACAATTTTCCCACTAAAGACTTTCCCGACTCCAACACCTTCCGCATCGGCGTTTACTTACAGGACGAAATCGAAATTCCTCGCGCTCGGCTCAGCATCATTCCTGGGCTGCGCTACGACTATTACGCCCTCAACGTCAGCTCCGATGAAGACTTTGAGCGCAACGGAGCCGTTGCCGCCGAATTTAATGATGGTGCGCTCTCGCCAAACCTAGCCCTGGTGTATCAACCCACCGATGAACTTAGCCTTTATGGTCGCTACTCTCGCGGATTTCGCGCCCCTTTGTACAACGAAGTCAACAGCGGCTTCACCAATCAAATTTTCGGCTACCGCACCCTTCCCAACCCAGAGCTAGACGCCGAAACCAGCAACAGCTTCGAGCTTGGCCTAAGAGGAGAATATCCCCAAATAGCCTTTGGCCTCACTGGATTTTATAACCGCTACGACGACTTTATCGACTTTCAGCTAGTTGATACCGAACAGCTTAACGGACGGCCTTTCTCAGTCTTCCAGAATGTCAATATCGACAATGCCGAAACCTACGGGCTAGAGGCTAATGCCGAATATCGCTTCAGCACGGAACCCCACGGCTTTAGTTTACTCGGCGCTTTCGCCTGGACAGTCGGCAACAACCTGACTAGCGACGAACCCCTTTCAAGGGTCGATCCGATAGAAGCCGTTGTTGGATTACGCTACCGCGCGCCCGAAGAAAAATGGGGCGCAGAACTGGTCACAACGCTAGTGGGCAAAGCGAGGGGTGAAGGCTTTGAAGCAGAAGCTGGACAAGATCCCTTCGTCCCTAGCGGTTTTTCTGTTTTTGATCTCATCGGCTACTATCGCCTCAACCCAGATATTACTTTCAATTTGGGGTTGTTTAATTTGCTGGACAATAACTACGTTCAATACTCTGACGTGCGCTTTTTAGACGCAAATGAATCCCTTTTTGAGCAGCGGCGCAATCGTTTTGAGCAGGCTGGATTCAACGTGAGTGCGGGCGTGAGCTGGCGGTTTTAAAGCTTTGTTTAACTCTATTCAATATCACAAGAGCGCAGATCATATGAATAAACGACAGCGTAGGCTTTTTCAGCTAGGCATAATCACAAGCAGCATCCTAACGCTCTTAATTTCCTGCGGGTCGGCGACGAATCCGCCAAGCGATCAGTTGAAATCTTCTGTAGACTCTGAACAAGCAGTTAACCAAACTGACGAAGCATCTATCGAAACGACTCCTAAAACAACTATCGAAACGGCTGAGCGAGTA
Source organism: Phormidesmis sp. RL_2_1 (assembly GCA_012033015.1). Lineage (GTDB taxonomy): Bacteria > Cyanobacteriota > Cyanobacteriia > Phormidesmidales > Phormidesmidaceae > Phormidesmis. The sequence continues at coordinate 268 of JAAUPS010000167.1, read as the reverse complement.
GTTTCACTCACCTCTTTGGGTGCCGATTTAGTCGCTAATCTCAACGCAGAAAAGCTCATTGGCATTCCAGGCAGCCCTCTGCTTAATCAAGACCCTCGCTTTGCGAATATTTCTACCATTAGCGAAGGCCGCACTGAGCCAGACTTGGAGAAAATTATCGATCTTAAACCTGATTTAGTCATTGGCGCAAAGGGATTTCACGATAAGGCACTTCAGCGTTTAGACACCTTAGGTATTCCAGTTTTAACCGTTGAAATCAACAGTTGGG
>JAAUPS010000396.1 GCA_012033015.1 Phormidesmis sp. RL_2_1 | reverse complement strand
TTGGGGACAGTGGAGGATTTCAAAGCTTTAATTAACTATTGAGGTAACGGTTTGTCTAAACGATAGAGTGAAGGCTAGCGTTTGCTGCTGACGTTTACGTTTATTTCAGAGTTATGCCGATTTCTCTAGCGATGGTGGCCACGCAGTTTTTAGACCGACCTGGTCTGGCTCAGAAGACGGTGAAATCCTATGAGCTGACGTTGATGCCCTTGCTGGCTCAGTACGGCAGCTGGCCGATTGAAATTTGCGATCGCAGTGTCCTCACTGAATATCTTGATGGTCTCTCGCATTTGGCCTATACAACGCATCATCGGCATCAGGCAACCATTCAAGCGTTGTTTAACTATGCGGTAGAACAACAACACCATCAAAGCGAACCCAATTGCTAAACTAAAGCGACGTAAGCCTGATGCTCAAAGGGTGAGCACGGTTCTGATGAAACGATTCGTTATTTCACACCAGACCAGCTTCAGAAGATGTATCGAGCAGTTGAAACAGACTGTCGCACTCACACAATTGTTAGATTGTTGCATCGTAGTGGAGCACGGATTTCTGAACTGCTGGCGCTCGATCTTGAGGAAGTGAATCTGGAACAACAGAAGTTTCAAGTGCTTGGCAAAGGCAATAAGCAGCGCTGGTGCTTTTACAGCGATGATGCGGCCCAGCTGCTCAACACCTATCTCAAGCACTATCGGCACCATCGTTGCCCTGCTCTATTCACCGCACAGCAGCCGATAGCGGGCAGCGTTAACCGACTGAGCTATCGTACGGTGCATCAGAACTGGCGACGGCTGATTGCGGGTATTTCTGAGTTGGAAGGGGCGAGACTTCACGATCTGCGTCATACTTTTGCGACTGAGCGCGTTGGATTAATGGGCATTGAGGAGCTAAGGGCATTGATGGGGCATGAGTCTATTTTGACCACACTCAGATATCAGAAAGTCACCTCAGCTAGAGCTGAAACTGTGGCTCAAAGCGCTCTCAAACAGCTAGCAAATTAGCCTGTGTTATTTTCCGAGCCTTCCCTCTACTTTTTCAAAATATGCGGAGTATCAAGGGTACTCTGCCTCAACAAAATATGACTAAGACCATATGTACTACTAAAGTACTCAAAAGCGTCCGTTAGTTAGTACTTTTCTGAGAGGCTCGATTTTCGGTGGCTGTAAGCCAATCAGAACAGTGCTTTCAGCCTATGGCCTAATTTTGCAAGAGTCGGGGCCATACCCCTTTTGGCCATCAAGCAGAAGCCTAAATACGTGCTGGAAACAGACGTGGAAAAATGCTTTGACCGAATCGATCAAAATGCCCTTTGTAAGAAACTCAACACTAGTCCCAGCCTAACTCGACAACTTCGGGCATGGTTGAAGGCAGGTGTTGTGGATGGCGACCAATTCCAGGCAACTCCCACCGGAGCTGCCCAGGGGTCGGTGATTTCACCGCTATTGGCAAATGTGGCACTGCATGGGATTGAAAAAGACCTTCTGACAGCATTCAAGGGCGAGCGCCGCCCAATGCTGATCCGTTACGCGGATGATCTCGTGGTCTTACATAAAGACCTTGCAGTGGTTCAAGCCAGTCAACAGTTTCTCTCAGAATGGTTGAGTGGCATGGGTTTAGCTTTGAAACCTAGCAAAACGAGAATCACTCACACCTTAGTGCCTCACAAGGGACAGGTGGGCTTCGATTTTCTTGGGTATGAGGTTCGCCAGTACCCAGTGGGTAAAACCCACTCTAAGCAAGGATTCAAAACCATCATCAAACCCAGTCGTGAAGCAAAATCAGCATTCTCATCGTATTCGAGACGTCATCAGGGCTCACAAAGCGGCTTCTCAAGCTGTTCTAATCGACCGATTAAACCCGATTATTCGGGGGTGGGCCAATTACTACTCAAATGTTTGTAGTAAGATGACCTTCAATTTGATGAATCACCTGGTTTACCGGAAGCTCCGCGCTTGGGCATATCATCGTCATCCAAACAAAAGCCGACGCTGGATTATCCGTAAGTACTGGCTTGTTGGTACTGGTGAAGGCTGGGTTTTCGCTACCCAAAATGACCAGGACTCAACTCGGTTATTTCAGCACATTCAAACGCCCATCAAGCGGCATATCAAGGTGCAGGGTAATCGAAGTCCTTACGATGGCGATTGGCTCTATTGGAGTTGCAGAATAGGCAAATATCCGACGGCTACCTCAACTGTCGCAAGATTTTTGAAATACCAATCGGGAAAATGCTCTCACTGTGGGCTATATTTTTGGCCGGAGACTCGTCTGGAAATCCACCATTTGGATAGGAATCGAGATAATCACAAACGAGATAATCTGGCTTTACTACATCGGCATTGCCACGACCAGATTCATGCGATGTGTGTATGACAAGCACCAAGCTGTTGAGGAGCCGTGTGACAGTAGCCTGTCAAGCACGGTTTGAAGACCAGCAGGGTCGGCGACGGCTCTGCTGAGTCTAACCCATTAGGTGTCGCTGCTTAATACGGGGAAAGCTGTAAATATGTTACGCTCCCATAAACGGTTAGAGTTTCTCTTTTAGGTTGTCCATATTTCAGGAATGGTGATGGCAGTGGGTGAAGCGCGATCATTGTCCGTTAGCCAATACTTTAGATCGGTAATCGAATGCAGAATTCGGTACCCTGTCCTGGTTCGGATTGAACCCCTATGCTACCGCCATGGGCTTCGACAATAATTTGTTGTGTGATCGCCAAGCCCAGGCCAGTGCCTTTGCCCACCCCTTTGGTTGTAAACAAGTGGTCAAAAATCCTTGCCTTTACCGCTTCTGGCATTCCTTTGCCGTTGTCTCCAATCCGGATCTCAACGGCCTTTTCCTCGGTGAGTACAGCGGTTTTAACCTTGATGGTTTGGGGTTTATCTTTGAGTTCGGCAAAGGTCGATTGCCCGGCGACTTCGTCAAACACATCAATGGCATTGGCCAACAGATTCATAAATACCTGATTGAGCTGACCAGGGAAGCAAGCAATAGCCGGAATGTCACCGTAGGCCTTGACCACTTCAATAGCAGGTCGCTGGTCATTCGCCTTTAAGCGATGCCGTAAAATCAAGACTGTGCTGTCTAAGCCCTCGTGCAAATCAAAGACTTGCTTTTCCTCAGTGTCAGCCCGAGAGAAAGTGCGTAAGCTTCTACTGATGGATTTAATGCGGTCACCACTGTCTTTCATCGCTCGAATTAACTTCGGCAAGTCTTCTCTCACATACTCTAGCTCAATGGCTTCCAACTCTTCTTCAATCTCATCTCCTGGGTTAGGGAGCGCCCGATCATACAGATCCATCAAGCCAAGTAGATCGTTCATATAACCCTGGACAACACCGACATTGCCAAGGATGCAACCGACTGGGTTGTTAATTTCATGGGCGACGCCAGCAACTAAGTTTCCCAAAGCAGACATTTTTTCCTGTTTTACTAATTTGAGTTGAGACAATTCCAGCTCATTCATGGCAGAAGTTAGGGCTTCGGTACGTTCCGCCACTTGTTGCGCTAAATGCTGAGTCATTTGCTGGAGATGGAGATGAGTTTTGACGCGCGCAAGCAATTCTGGCTCCCGAAAAGGTTTACTGATATAGTCGGCCGCCCCCAGTTCAAAGCCTTTAAGCGTACTATCAGCATCCGCTAGGGCTGTGAGAAATATGATGGGAACATGTTCAAAATCTGGATTTCCTTTGATCTTCTCACAGGTTTCAAAACCATTCATCCCCGGCATTTGAACATCTAGCAAAATTAAGTTAGGTGGACGATTCTGCAGTTGCTTGAGTGCCCGTTCACCACTGTTGGCAACCGTAACAATATATCCCTGTAAGGATAA
>JAAUPS010000166.1 GCA_012033015.1 Phormidesmis sp. RL_2_1 | reverse complement strand
TTCAAAGGGCGGAATGTAGGCTTGAAGGCATTGGGTTGCCATTTAAGTTGCCAAGTGAGAAATGCTATAAGTTGCCGTTTAAGCCGTGGCCGCATCTACCCATTCTGTGTCGTCGCTCCAGCCCTCTGTGTACCCTGTCTGATAACTATCGGCTGTCCAACCTTTGATCCACTCGTTTGGGGGGCGATTCAGCAAGGCGATCGCCTGCTGTGGAGGCAGAGCTTTTTGAAACAAATAGCCTTGGCCATATTCACAGCCAAGCTGCTGTAATTGTTTGAGTTGGGTAATATTTTCGATGCCCTCAGCAATCACCTGCATGTTCATCGTTTTAGCAATATTGATAATTAAGGGCACAATGCTCAAGCTATCAGACTTTTCTGTCATCAGATGAACAAACGATCTATCTACCTTAAGGCAATCTACTGGCAGCGTATGTAGATAACTTAAAGCCGAGTATCCGGTGCCAAAATCATCAATGCTGAGCCGAATGTTTTGCTGCTGGAAAGCTCTGAGCACTTGATCAACAAAGGTATGATTGCTGATGATTGAACGTTCGGTCAGCTCCAAATGCAGACGATGGGTGGAAATACCCGCTGTTGTGATGATCTCTTGAACCCGCTGTAAAACGTTAGGCTGTAAAAGCTGCTGAGCAGCTATATTGACGCTTACGAACAGATCGGCATCAATCAGGCCCGCACGTTCCCACTCGGCCAAATGTTTGCAAGCCATTTTTAGCACCTTTTCACCTAGCGGGATAATAAAGCCGGTGTCTTCGGCAAAGCCAATGAAATCATTGGGATAGATCAGTCCTCGGGTCGGATGTTGCCATCGCACCAGTGCTTCAAAACCTACAATCTGGAGCCGATACAAATCGACAATTGGCTGATAGTAAAGCTCAAACTCTTGATTTTCTAAGGCTGAGCGCAAATCGGTTTCTAGCTGCAGTAAATGTACTGCTCGGTTATGCATCGCTGGTTCAAACCACAGATACTGATTTCGGCTAGAGGCTTTGGCCCGGTACATGGCAACGTCAGCATCGCGCAGTAAATGCTCAGCCGCGATGTAGTCCAAATTTCCCCAAACCAAACCAATACTGGCGCTAATAAAAATTTCGCGCCCAGCAAGGACAAAGGGCTCACCCAGCACATTTAAAATTTCGTCGGCGACAGCAACGACACTCGCTCGATCGGAAATTTGGGTGAGCAGCAGGGCAAACTCATCGCCACCGAAGCGAGCTATGGTGTGAATAGCACCATGGGACAGTTGGGTTTTACTGAGGCGGCGAGCGACCCCTTTAAGGAGCTGATCGCCTACGCGATGGCCGAGTGAGTCGTTGATGCGTTTGAAGCGATCGCAGTCTAGAAAAATCACTGCAAAATGATCATCCGGGCAAATTTGAGCCTGGGCCATCACCTTACTCAACTGTTTGACAAAAGCCAACCGATTAGGCAGCCGAGTCAAGCGATCAGTTAAAGCAATCTCCAGCAGTTGGCTATGGGCTAGCTCTAGTAAATAGGTGCGTTCTTTGACCCGGCTTTCTAGCTCTGCATTAAGCTGCTGCTGAGCCCTGTGTGCTAACTGCAAATTACTTTGGTGGCGCACCCGAGCGAGCACTTCTTCCGACTGAAACGGCTTGGTCACGTAGTCAGCCGCCCCTTGCTGAAATGCTTGCACCTTATCAAAAGGGGCATCGAGAGCGCTCAGAAAAATAATCGGGATAGTGGCTGTAATCGGCTCACTGCGAAGACGAGCACAGACCTCATAGCCATCCATCCCAGGCATTATGATATCTAGCAAAATGACTGTCGGTAGGTGAGCTTTGGCCAATTCAATCGCCGTAGAACCTTCTGCAGCTTCATAGACTTCATAGCCATTTTGCGACAGCAATTTCAAAAGGATCACTCGATTAGTTGGCGTATCATCAACAACTAAAACGCAGCCTTTTTTCTCTTTATAAGTTTTATCTGTGTAAGCAGGAGATTTAGCCAAAATATCTAACTCTACAAAGCTAGCAATAGTCGTTTCGCGCAAAGAGCTAAAAGATAGTTTTGGGTAATTTACCGTTTGCTGGCAAAAATATCTAGCGAAAAACCACTGCTACATCAAAAAAAATCAATATGCTTCACATAGAGAAAAAGTAGAGAAAAAGAACTCAAATTCCGATGGAAGGCAGCTACAAACTAAGCAAACGCTGGATATGAGTTGGTCGCAAAAAGTATTAATTAAGGCGTATTAATAAATTCAATAAATTCATGTTTATTTTTGTTTAGCCTCAGGTTAAGTTCCTATTGGCGCACCTTCTAAGTTCCTATTGGCGCACCTTCTATTTGGTCGCAAAGCCCTTCACAGGCATCTATTAATAGCTCAATTACATAGTCGAAGCCAGCCTCTCCGCCATAATAGGGATCGGGTACTTCTGCTTCGCTGTGGTGACGGCAAAACTCACACATGAGCTTTACCTTGTGACGGTGCTCGTCAGCAGCCAAAGCCAAAATATCGCTGTAGTTACTGCGATCCATCGCCAAAATCAGATCGAATGTCTCAAAATCTGCCGCTGTAAATTGACGGGCTTGTCCTTTTAACGTCACGCCCTGGCGCATAGCTGCTGCTGCCATACGCTGATCAGGGGCGCTACCGATGTGGTAACTTGCCGTACCGGCAGAGTCGCAGCTCACTCGATCGCTTAGCTGCCGCTGCTCAATCAGATGATTCATGATATTTTCGGCTGAAGGCGAGCGGCAGATATTGCCTAAGCAGACAAACAGAAGTCGGGTGGTCATGTCTTTAAAGATCTTATTTGTCTATGGCTTAAGTTCTATAGCTTGAGTTCTGTCTATGACTCAAGTTTTGGCTAGAGCTAAGGCACGGCGGCTGGGTCTAGAGCCCAGGTAAATTAAGACCGCCGGTCAGTTCTTCCATTTGCTCGCGCATGGTTGCAGTAGATTTGTTGTAAGCATCGACCATGGCGGCTTTCACTAAGTCGCTGAGGATTTCCGCACCTTCGCCTAGCGCTGCTTCAGAAATCACGACATTGCGAGGCTCCTGATTACCGCTCATGGTAACTGTTACCATGCCGCCGCCTGCGGTGCCTTCAATTTCCATTTGCTCTAGTTCTTCCTGTAGGCGCTTAGCCCCTTCTTGAACCTGCTGAGCTTTCTTAAATGCCTCGGTCAGCTCTTTCATTTTGCCGAGACCGAACCCGAATCCTTGCCCTTTGGTCATAATTTGCCGAGATATAAGCGTAAATTAACTGTCAAACTATAGCACTGGGTAAAGCGCTTAAGTCTGTAGGTCACTTTAAGCCTCAAATTAACCCTTAAATTAACCCTTAAATTAACCCTCAGATTGAGCCTCGAAATTGCCAGTGTCGAAATCACCGATAATTTTGACTTCAGTTTCTAGCTTGATGCCATGCTGGTGGTAAATGACGCTTTGCGTGTGGCGAATGAGGGCTAAGACATCGCTCGCTTTGGCTCCTCCTAGATTGACAATGAAGTTGGCATGGAGCGTAGAAATTTGAGCTTGGCCGATTTGGTAGCCTTTGAGCCCGGCTTGTTGAATCAGGCGGCCAGCGCTGTGGGCTTGACCTGTGGCATCGAAACCGGGCGGATTGCGAAAAACGCTGCCGCAGTTGGGCAAATGGTAAGGCTGGGTTTCTCGGCGAGATTTGAGATCGGTGGCGGTGGCTGCTTTAATCTCGGCGGGGTCATATCCGGGGCTGAGTTGGAAAGTGGCGGTGGTGACGATCAAGTTGCTCCCCTGAAGCTTAGAGGTGCGGTAGCGAAAGCCTAAATCTTCGGGTTTGAGAATGGCGATCGCCCCATTCGGACTGACAACCTCAGTTTCGATTAACAGATCAGCCGTTTCACCGCCATGGGCGCCGGCATTCATCACTACTGCGCCACCGACGGTGCCGGGGATACCGATTGTCCATTCAAAGCCTTTAAGGCCCTGGCGGGCAGCTTTCCAGGCAAGGGATGACCAAGGCTCTCCGGCGGCAGCGATGACTTGGCCGGTGATGGGATCAAATTCACTGTGGCGCAGCGCACGGGTGCAAATGACTAAGCCGGGCAGACCTTGATCGCTAATCAGTAGGTTTGAGCCAGCGCCCAATAGGGTGATGGGTAAGCCTTTTTCTTGTCCCCAATTGAGGACAAACAGCAGTTGCTGTGGGGTTTTAGGTAGTATCAGGTAGTCGGCACTGCCGCCTACGCGTAAGGTTGTCAGCTTGGCTAGGGGCGCTTGGGCGGTGACGCTACCCATAGAACGCGGATCTACAGGGATATCTGGTGCGATGGGAATGGGCGGTATGACCATGACTTTGAGTCGGGGCTTTGATCGGGCGGCTTGAGCAGCAGGGAATAGGCAGTACTTACTGCCCATTAGGTGAGGGCTGCTTCTGGCTGGGGGGCTGTTGCGGGCGCACTCTGCTGGTAGGCTGCCATGACATCAGGAATGATTTGGTTGAGGTTGCCAGCGGTCAGAAAAATGACGATATCGCCTGGGTTGAGGCTAGTGGATAGAACTTGGGTCATATCTTCTAAAGTGCCGTGATATTCTGTCTGGGGCTGATATTGGGCGATCGCATGGGCCACTTGCTCTCCGGTAATATTGGCGGTGTTGGTTTCGCCTGCGCTGTAAATGTCAGTGACTAAAATACGATCAGCGCCGTCAAAAGCGGTGGCAAATTCGTTGAGTAATGTAGAAGCGCGGCTGTAGCGATGGGGTTGGAAAACAGCGATCACTTGGCGCGGTTTGTTACCGGCTAGTGGCCCGGAGGCTAGGGCCCCACCGCGCTGAACTTGAGCGGCTGCCATCGTGGCTTTGACCTCGCTAGGATGATGGGCGTAGTCATCGACAAACAAAATGTCATTGTGAAAACCGCGATGCTCAAATCGGCGGCGAGCCCCTTGAAAACCGGGTAGATGGGTGGCGATGTTTTGAAAGCTGACGCCGAGCTGTCGGGCGATCGCAACGGCGGCCAAGGTGTTGCTAAGGTTGTGCAGCCCCAATAAAGGTGTGCTCAAATCACCGAGTTTTTCGCCGCGCTCCCAAATGGCGGCAGTTGTTCCTGCCGCATTTTCACGAATATGGGTGGCAATATAGTCTGCACCGGAATCAGGATCGAGGCTGTAGGAAATATCCAAAGAGATGCGATCGCGCACCGTCGGACAGTCAATACTGCCAATGACGACCTCACACTGACTGGCAAATTTATCAAAAATAGCGACCACCTGATCAAGGCTACTGTAATGATCAGGATGATCTAGCTCAATATTGGTAATCACCCCAATATAAGAAGAAAGCTTGATTAAAGAGCCGTCAGATTCATCGGCCTCAGCAACCACATAATCGCTTTGCCCCACATAGGCATTGCCCGACCAAGTGCTGACCTCTCCGCCAATAATAATGGTGGGATCAATGCCTGCTTGATATAGCAAATAGCCTGCAATACTGCTGGTTGTCGTCTTACCGTGGGTGCCTGCGATCGCAATCCCTTGACGCTCATTCATCAGCGCCGCCAAAATGTCGGAGCGATGAAAAATGGGACAGCCAAGACGCAGGGCCTCTTTGTACTCAGCGTTGCGATCGCCAATGGCTGTAGAGCAGACAACTTGAGGCAGTAAATCTTGAGGCAGTAAATCAGCCTGATTAGCCGAGTGATCGCAACGCTGACCGGTAAAAAAGGCCAAATTATCCGCCCGCTGCTGATTAAAAATATGAGCGCCCTGAGACGCCAATCGCTCAGTGATGTGACTTAAGCGTAAGTCCGAGCCAGAAACCGGCAGGCCACGGCTCGCTAGCACATGCGCTAGCGCCGACATTCCAATTCCACCAATCCCGATAAAATGGAACGGTCTACCGCTGAAATCCACTGAATTCAGCATGTTTAACTTACCTCTCAAGCCATGGCACATCATAATCAGGCGTATCATAGCAGGAATATATAACCTCTCCCTAACCTCCTTTCGCCTGACTCGACTGTTATTGTGCCCCCGTGATGACCGACCACTTTGTATCCTCAGCTCGCTCACATACTCGCTCACATAGCAGACTTAGGGCAGCCTCTGACGGCCAGAATATCAGGTATAAAAACTCATGCGACATGGCCTTGGGGGGACAGCAATGAGATATGATGATAGGGCTTATCAAGACTTAACTTGACCTTCATATCTAGCGCTCAAGCTAGCGAGTTCTAAGAAGTCTGGTTCTAAAAAACGCAAAGCTAAAAGACACGAGGTTAACGCGCAGTGGTTAGAGTAGCGATCAATGGTTTTGGGCGGATTGGCCGAAATTTTTTAAGGTGTTGGTTAACACGTGAGAACAGCAACCTAGAGCTGGTTGCTGTTAATAACACTTCCGATCCCAGAATCAACACCCATTTGTTGAAGTACGACTCTTTGCTGGGTCGCTTGGATGCTGACATCTCCTACGATGCCGACACCATGACCGTTAATGGCAACGTGATTAAATGCTACTCCGACCGCAATCCGAGCAATTTGCCCTGGAAAGATTGGGACATTGACTTAGTCGTTGAGTCCACCGGTGTTTTTAACAGTGAAGAAGGCGCTTCTCGCCACATTGAAGCAGGGGCTAAAAAAGTTTTGATTACCGCGCCTGGAAAAGGCGGCAACATTGGCACCTATGTTATGGGTGTCAACGACCAAGACTACGACCACGATAAGCAAAACGTAGTCAGCAACGCTAGCTGCACAACCAACTGCTTAGCGCCTGTGGTGAAGGTGATCAACGATAACTTTGGTATCATCAAAGGCACGATGACCACCACCCATAGCTACACAGGCGATCAGCGGATTTTGGATGCGAGCCACCGTGATCTGCGTCGAGCAAGAGCGGCTGCGGTCAATATTGTGCCGACGACTACAGGTGCGGCGAAAGCTGTTGCCCTAGTGATTCCTGAAATGGCTGGCAAGCTGAACGGGATTGCTCTGCGGGTGCCGACACCCAACGTTTCTATCGTTGACTTGGTCGCTCAAGTGAGTAAGAAGACGATTACCGAAGAGCTGAACGAAGTGCTCAAAACGGCTTCTGAGACTACGATGAAGGGCATCATGGGCTATACCGATGAGCCTTTGGTATCCGTTGATTTTCGTAAGACGGACGTTTCTGCCACAATTGACGCTGAGCTGACCTTGGTGATGGATGGCGATATGGTGAAGGTAATTGCTTGGTATGACAATGAGTGGGGCTACTCTCAACGCGTGGTTGATTTAGCTGAACTGATTGCGAAAAAGTGGAAGTAGAGAAGCTGAACCATTCGCTAGCAGCCTGACTTTGAGCTTATGCTCAAGATGCGAATTCTAAAAATGTGCGATTTTTAAAGTTGTTATTTTTGAGCGCGTATTTTTGAGGTCGTTATTCTCAAGATCTTAATTTTCAAGAGCTTATTTTTGAGAGCGTTTAAGAGCAGGTGCCATGGGTGCCTGCTTTTTTTATGTTTTTCCTGGCGGAGTGATCTATAGGCTCTATCGAGTTATTTCAAGGTGTGGCCAGCGCTATAATTTTTATCTCCTCTCCCGGCTAGTTTGTGTCTGATTTTTCTCTGAAGAGAAGCGTTTATTTACGCCCGTCGCACCGAATGACCATGCGGTGCCACTGATTTTTGCCTTTCCCAATGAGTACAGTGTCGGAATTACGAGCTTAGGCTATCAGGTCGTGTGGGCTATGCTGGCACAGCGTCCGGATATTGCGGTGAGCCGCTTGTTTACCGACGTGCGAGAACCGTTGCCGCTAGCAGCCGAGCTGCTGGGATTTTCCCTGTCTTGGGAGTTGGACTATGTCAATGTCTTGAATATGCTGGAGCAGCAGCAGGTTCCGCTGCGATCGCGCGATCGCAGCAGCAGTCATCCCTTGGTCTTCGGCGGCGGGCCAGTGCTGACGGCCAATCCAGAACCCTTTGCAGTCTTTTTTGACATTATTTTGCTGGGTGAAGGTGAAACCCTACTAGATGACTTTTTAGATGCCTACCAGCAAATCAGAGGAGACGACCGGGCTACTCAGCTCAAAGCCTTGGCACAGATTCCGGGGGTGTATGTGCCGTCTCTCTACGCGGTGACATACATCGCAAATGATGGGCCAATTGCCTCGATTTTGCCTACGGCGGCAGACGTGCCTGCGACGGTTACCAAACAGACCTATCGGGGCAATGTCCTGTCAGCTTCAACGGTGGTGACCCCCAAAGCCGCTTGGGAAAATATTTTTATGGTAGAGGTGGTGCGAAGCTGCCCGGAGATGTGTCGGTTTTGTTTGGCGAGCTACCTGACACTGCCGTTTCGCACTGCAAGTGTCGAAGCCTCTTTAATTCCAGCGATTGAACGTGGACTGCAGGCCACCCAACGACTGGGCCTGCTAGGCGCTTCGATTACCCAGCACCCTGAATTTGAAACCCTACTGGACTATATCAACCGGCCCCAGTATGACAATGTACGCCTGAGTATGTCCTCTGTGCGCACCAATACGGTAAACCAAAAGCTAGCTGAAACATTGGTGAAGCACGATGCCCGTTCAATTACGATTGCGATTGAAAGTGGCTCGCAGCGGCTGCGTAACATTGTCAACAAAAAGCTGGAAACAGATGAAATTGTGATGGCCGCACAGCAGGCTAAAGCAGGCGGACTGCAGGCGCTGAAGCTCTACGGTATGGCTGGCGTACCGGGAGAAACAGACGCTGACTTGGCTGCAACGGCAGCGCTGATGATCCAGCTTAAAAAGCAGGTGCCCGGTCTGCGACTGACGCTGGGCTGCAGTACATTTGTCCCTAAGGGTCATACTCCTTTTCAATGGTATGGCGTGAATCGCCAAGCTGAAAAGCGACTGCAGTTTTTGCAAAAGAAATTGCGGCCCTATGGCATTGATTTTCGGCCAGAAAGCTATCGTTGGTCAGTGATTCAGGCGCTGATTTCACGGGGCGATCGTCGCTTAGCCGATGTACTTGAACTCACCCGAGGCTACGGCGATACGCTAGGGAGCTACCGCCGTGCCTTTAAAGCGCTCAAGGGCAAACTACCGCCTTTAGAATTTTATGTGCATCAGGAATGGCCCAAGATGCAAGTACTGCCTTGGGAGCACTTAGCAGGGCCTTTACCCAAAGCGACATTGCTTAAGCATTTGGCCGATGCGCAGCAGGCCATGTGACCTATGAGTCTTGCGTGAGTCTTGCGCCAAAGCCTGCAGGAAGTCTTAGGTTGAGCTCAGGGTTGATCTTAGTGTTGATCTTAGTGTTGAACCATAGGTTGGCTGATCATGGGCCCATGCTGGGTAAAGCACTTGGCGCAGCCGCTGTGCAGCTTGATCTGGCGATAGGGCAGTGACATCGACTTCAGGAACACTGCGTGCCCTTTGGGTTAGCCCGTAGCGATAGGTGCGATCGTAGTAGGTGAGTAAAATGGCAAAGGCACGGGTGAGATCGCCGGTTCGGATAAAGGCGATTGCCTCTTGAGTTCGCAATCCTCCTAGCCGCTTGCGAATGCGTTCGGTCGCGGCAATTAGCGCCTCGGGATCGGCTTGGCCGTAAATATCGACCAATAGCGCCAACCGTTCAGCCATGGGGCGGGTAATTTCTAGGGCAAATGCCGCTTCCATCTGCTCAAAGAGTTCACACGGAATGCGACAGGTGCCAATGCGACGGCTTTCGGCTTCTATCCAAATTGGGCGCTGCGGATCAAAACCATGCCAGTCCGTTGCAATCCGGTTTTCAAACTGTTCGGTACTGGGCTGAGGCGGCAAACACACCGCGCCAAAACTACTGCCCCGGTGACTGGCATGGCCTTCTAAATCGAGTACCTGTTCGCCTTGACGAGCGAGGGCATGGAGAATATCTGTTTTGGCACTGCCAGTCATACCACCGAGTAAAACGATCTGTTTGGGGGTATTGATGGTGCGCCGCACCCATCGTCGAAATGCTTTGTAGCCGCCTTCTAGGGTAATTGTGTGGAACCCAGCTAGGTTGAGAATCCAAGCGATCGCACCGCTGCGCATTCCCCCTCGCCAACAGTGAATACGCACCACCCTATCTGGTGCCATGTCTTTTGCTGATCGAATCAAGGTTGAAAACTTTGGCCCAGCAATGTCAAACCCCAGTTCCACCGCCTGATCGCGGCCTTGTTGCTTATAGCATGTGCCGACTCGGGCCCGTTCTTCATTGCTAAACAGCGGCAAGCTCATCGCGCCTAAAATATGACCTTGCGCGTATTCACCAGGGCTGCGCACATCCAAAATCGGCCCAGGTGCTGCTAAGAACTGATCAATCGGAACGGCCAGTGATGGCGACACAGACAACTGTACAGACAAATATTCTTTCCCTTTACCACTGTTGAGGATCTACCACTTTGTAATTGTAAGCGGTTTGGTTCTTGCCCCTGGTCTATCTGAGGCACCATCTAAAGCGCTATCTGAAGCATGATTTAAGGCGCTATCTGTATTGGCACTGGTCTGGCCAATGCAGGCACTTTGGCCATAGCCCAGTCGATGCAGGGCAGCTAGACAATCGCTTGTATTTTCTGAAGGTACACTGGCGAGAAGCCCGCCAGAGGTTTGCGGATCAAAAAGAATTTGGAATGCTGGTAAATGGGTCGGCAAACGCTCTGTAGGAATGGCCGATTGCATGGCAGAGATAACACTTGCTTGGTTGCGTTGGTGAAGTGAACTGACAATCCTGTCGTTGAGCGTGTGAGCTGCTCCCGGCAAAAGAGAAAGGGCGCTTACCTCTAATGCAACATTCACCTTAGAAGCTTGGATCATTTCTAACAAATGCCCAGCTAGCCCGAAGCCTGTGACATCTGTACAGGCGGTTGCACCATACTGTTTGAGGCACTCAGCCGCAGCCAGGTTAGATTGGAGCATACTGTCTATGGCGGCTTCTATCCAACGACCCTTGGCCTGTCGCTGCTGATCGGCAGCAAAGAGGGTGCCCGTGCCCAGCGCTTTGGTCAAAATAAGCGATTGACCAGGCACCATGCCGCGCTTGCGCCATACCTGATCGGGCCTAATCCAACCATTGCAGGCAAAGCCCAAGGAAAGGCTTGCCCCTTCGGTGGTATGGCCACCGACTAAAAATGTTTTGGCATTGGCCAGCGCCCGAAGAGCCCCGGACAAAAGCTGATAAAGTGTCTCTTCTTGCTTGGGGTCGGTGCCGTAGGGAATTGTGGCCAAAGCTAAAGCGCTATGGCTAGTTGCGCCCATGGCAAACAGATCGCTTAAGCAGTGGTTGACACAAATTTGACCGAAGATAAATGGATCGTCTACCAGGGCGCTGAAATGATCAACGCTGTGGACAGCGAGTTGGCCGTTTGGCACTTGCACAATGGCCGCATCATCAGGGGTTTCTAATCCAGCATAGATAGCGTTTCGCCCAGGCCAGTCGGTATCATCGGGGGCTTCTGCGCGAACCCGGCGGAGTACACGGGTGAGGGTAGACGCGCCAACTTTAGAGCCACAGCCAGCGCAGTACATGGGCGGGCGCTGAGAGGGTGGAGCAGGCACAGCGATAGTTCGCGCAACGGCACCAGCCTGCTGGAAAGACATCTCTGGAAAATCTGAAAACAGACTCATGAATTTGCGATCGATACTGTCTTTCCAGCGGCGGCACCATTGGGCATGAATGGCGAATGGCCCCCAAGAGGCAATCG
>JAAUPS010000165.1 GCA_012033015.1 Phormidesmis sp. RL_2_1 | reverse complement strand
TCCTTAGCGCCGTACGACGACGCAGGGTCTCACCGCTGTCTTGGTGAGCATTCCTTAAGGACTTGCAATTTCATCAACCGCCTCCGCTTTCCCCCTTTTTTCCTTCTTCCCTTGTTCAGCCTGGGACGTTGTTTTTGTGCAAGTCCCTGATCGCGGCCAAGCGATGCAGGATCTCACTCGTCCTTCATTTTCTTTCTCTTATGAACAATCGAATACGGCGTTATTTTTCTAGTGACTCGCTAACCCATAACTTGCTGATTGGGTTGCTCATTGGCTACGCCCTCTATATCACTTGGCTAGGGCTGCGGCGAATTGTGCTGGTTAGTGGTGCTCTGATTGTTGTTGTTACATTCATGGGCTGGCTAGTGGTGAGACTGCGCTCATCTTCATCTCCCATTCAGGAAAATTCACCCGATGAAAATCTTTTACATCTAGACGTTTTTTTTAATCACATGAATGCTTTCACCAACGCTCTCGGCAATTATCAGCCATCTCAGGCTGATTCAATCCACTGGCAGCAGGCCCAAGCCCACAGCAGTGCCATCCACCAAATCGCTGTGGGCATCGCCGAGCAAGAACCAGCTTTCATCCCTGATTTGCTCGATGCCTTGCACAGCGTTTTGGATCTGGTTTCTCAGCTTGCTCAAGCCCTGCACACATGTCACCAAGTACAAACAGCCCACTACCAAACCTTAGCCCAACAGCAGCGAGACAGTAGTCTGGCCCGACTAGGCCAAACGCGCAGCCGACTGCAAGAACTCTATGACCAAATGCTGGTCGGTAGCTTGAAAAGGCGATCGCATTCATCGAGTGATCCGTCATTTGAGCAGACAGCTACTGGCATTACCGACCAACTACAAATGCTGATCACTGACAACCAAAACGGACTGCTCGCTGACCAATAAAGCACTCATCCCTGCTAATTCTAAAAACCAACCGCCACCATGAAAAAACAAAAATTCAAAATATTTCCTACTGCTAGGTCTGTGTTTGAGCTTGCTTTGGGCCTGTAGCCGCTGGATGCCGATTAACTCTTTTGCAGAAGCCGATCAATACTTGCGGGAACAGCTCTTACCCCAAATCACCGTATCGGCAGAAATAGTCTCTGATACCGATGCTTACAACGCTCAGATTCCGCCGCTTAAGGATTTTGTTGCTGATCCAAATACCTATCCGCTTTATGGCGCTCAGCCCACCGATGATGCCAACACCGTGTATGTAGAAATATACAGCTCTGCTGAAAAGGCCAATGCTGCAAGAGATGATGAACGATGGCTAGTAGATGTGGCCGAAAGATTTAACCAACAACAGAACCGCTTGCCCTCAGGGGAAATTATCCAAGTGGGTGTGCGTAATATTCCCTCGGGATTGGGTGCCCAAATATTGGCAGCCGGTAAAGGCAAACCCGCCGGATACACCCCTGCTCACGCCCTCTGGCCAGAATTGCTGAAAGCCGACGGCCTTGACCAAGTGGAAACCATTTCACCTGGGCTGGTTTCCACTTCAGCCATCTTTGCCCTGCGACCTGAGATTTATCGTAAGTTGGCTGAAGGAGGTGATGTCACCTTTGATCGTCTGATCGATGCCATTTTAGCTGGCGGTATCAAAGTTGGTTATTCCAATCCTTACATTGCCTCATCAGCGCTCAACTTTTTGTACAGTTTGCTGTGGCACTCAGCCGGTCACCAAGCCGATGGCAAACCGCTAACCTTGGCCGAACTAGCCTCTCCCGAAATTAGCTCAGTGTTTGATACCTTTCAACAACAGGTTGTTCTAACAACGCCCACCTATTTAGATCTCAAGCAAATATGGTTGCGCAACCCAACCGCTTTCGATGTGATTGTGATGGCCCATCAAAGCTACGTGGGTCTGATTCAACAGCCCGGATTTGATGATTTTAAGTATGTTTCTTTTGGTATTCCAGAAGCTTCGCCGCTGGTGAGCTTTGCCTGGACAACGGCCAGCGAAAAAGCCGCGCTAGCCCAATTTGCCGCTTTTGCGACTTCTGCTGAGATGCAGCAGTTGGCTGAAAAGCAAGGTTACCAGAAACTTGAGCATCTCAAGCAAAACAACGTTCCACCGCTGCCATCGGGTGAAGTGCTCAAGGCGGCCCAGTCGTTTTGGAAACGGCGCAAAGATGGCGGACGCACGGTTTACATGGAAGTTGTGATCGATACTAGTGGCTCTATGGCTGATGAAAACAAACTGGCTGCGGTGCAACGGGCTTTGCAAGTGGCCAGTCAACAAATCTCTCCTAGTAATCAAATTGGCCTGATTACCTTTAGCGATCATCCTGTGCGGCGGATTCCGCTTGCGCCCTATAGCGAGCTAGAGCAGAAGCGGCTTTTTACTGCCATTGAGCAATTGCGCTCCGATGGTGCTACGGCGCTTTACGATGGCCTAGCCGTTGGCTTGGCTGATCTGATGGAAAAGCAAAAACAAGATGCAGAAGGTCAGTTTTATCTATTGCTATTGACCGATGGTGAACGCACTGATGGTCTTAGGTTTAATCAGATTGAGGCAGTCATTCGTCACAGCGGCGTGAGAGTATATCCCATTGCTTACGGTGGCGCTCCAAAATCTACCCTGGAGCGATCGCACAGATTAAAGAAAGCCCTGTATACGAAGGGACGCCCGAAAAAGTGCAGGCACTGATGGAAAACCTGTTTCAAACCAATCTTTAAAACCCATTTGGATAGCAATAGCGATGAGCGTTGTTGATATAAACTATGAATAAACTACTCCTCAAAGCCCTGGGTGCTAGCTGGTTAGCCTTTTTGATTATTGGTATCGTGATCAAGTTTTGCTTTGCCGCGCCTACGATCACGCTCTTGATTAACCGTAGCTACTGCGCTCAAACTGAATGGGCCCAAGTGGCGCAAACCTACCGTGAGCTGTACACTCGGCACCAGCACAAAACCCTTCGGCTACAGAGTGTTGTTGTCTTTAGCGACTTCGACGAAGCTGTTTTTGAGTCTCCACCCTTGCCTACTATCGTTGAAAACTTGAACATCTACGGCCAGTTTGATCCACATCGCCAAAAGCTCCTCCAACAGCGTTATGGTCAGACCCAGGTGATAGGGTGCCATAGTATGAAGGATTTCAATCATGGCGTATCCGCCGATTCGATGGGGAAACTAGGTAAGATATCTCATAAGCAATGATTAAACTCACCTAATGGATACTGTATTGAACGGACGCTTGATTGATGTTCGACCCAATAGCATCTCTAATGGCCACTTGCCGGGATGCTTGCCAGATCATCGGCCAGATCACCAGCTAGATCACCAGCTAGATCACCGGCCAGATCACCAGCTAGATCAAGGTCGGTTTCGTGCAGCTATCAAGGCCGGTGAGTTTGTCGTCACAGCGGAAGTGATGCCGCCTAAAGGGGGTGATCCTAGCCACATGCTAGAAATGGCCGCCCACTTAAAAGATTGGGTACATGGGGTGAATGTCACAGACGGTAGCCGCGCTGTACTACGAATGTCGTCTTTGGCCTCTGCGGTGCTGTTGAAGCAAGCGGGCATTGAGCCTATTTGCCAAATGACGGGGCGCGATCGCAACGCTATTGCCCTTCAAGCTGATCTCATGGGTGCCCATGCCCTAGGCATTCACAACCTGCTCGCGCTGACGGGCGATCCGCTCAAAGCGGGCGATCATCCCCAGGCTAAGCCTGTGCACGAGCTAGAATCGACTCGCCTACTGAAGCTAATTGGCCAGCTCAACAGCGGTGTCGATCTCAATGGTAAATCGATGGCCGACGGCCCTTTGGATATTTTTGCTGGTGCTGCGGTCGATCCACAATCGCCGAGCTGGTCAGGCTTACAGCGCCGCTTTGAAAGAAAACTGACAGCAGGGGCGCAATTTTTTCAAAGTCAGCTTATTTCTGATTTTGACAGGCTAGAAAAGTTCATGGACAAAATTGCAGCAGGCTGCGATCGCCCCATTCTAGCGGGAATCTTCTTGCTCAAATCTGCCAAAAATGCGGCCTTTATCAACCGCTGCGTACCTGGCGTCAATATTCCGCAGCACATCATCGACCGCTTAGCTGACGCTGCAGATCCGCTATCTGAAGGCATGAAAATAGCGGCTGAGCAGGTTCAATCTGCTCGACAGCTTTGCCAAGGCGTGCATATGATGGCTGTCAGGCGCGAAGATTTGATTCCACAAATTTTGGCCATGGCGGGTGTCGATCCGTGGCCTAAGCCACCTTTTGTTGCGGATGGTTTTAGCCAAACCCACAAAGTAAAAGCAAGTTTCATTCAGTAAAAGACTGCAAAAGACTGCTATCTAAGGCGGGCAGCTTTATCCCGTCAGTTTTGCTCTGCAACAGACTTGTGACCATCTGAACAAGACACAGCAACAGCCCCCTTCGCTGTCAGGATATTTTGTCAGGATATTTTGTCAGGATATTTTTGGAGAGTGCTTACTATTGTGCGACCTAACTTGATGGGCAAAGTCAGAATGCATCCTTACTTTGCATACCTGATTGATTGCTAAAGTTTTAAGCTGTTAGGGTCGCCGACCACTTCTAGGCCAATTGTTTCACCTGCGACCATGACAGAAGTGATGTTTACCTCTACTGGCAAGCCTTGCAGGTCGGCTAGGGGATTGATCAAATGGGAAAGCCGTTGGGCTGCGATCGCGCTGACATCTATCCCTGCTGCGCTGACGTCACTCACCTCAAAATTTAGCCGTGTACCGTCCCCGACGATTTGGCCAGTGACATCGACACTGATGCCAGCAGGCAGCGAAAAATCGCCCAGTTGGGGGCGAACACGAATAGTGGCATAATTGGGCGATCGCAGCATTATTTCAGCCGAGCGCACATTGCGATAAGCTTCTAAAAAATCAACCAAATCATAGGTCTTAATCACCGCTGTTAGCCGCGCGGAGCCAACTTGAGATAGACGCTCCGTCGCCCTATCGTATACCACCCCTTCGAGATTCAGGGCCAATTGGTCTATCACCGGGGCACCTTCGGGCCGCACCCGTTCACCTACGGCGACAACGCTCTCAGCGCTGCCTTCATTCACCTTGAGCCCAATAATATCGACATCGTAACGATCCGCCGGTCCCACATACTGGGGCAGCTCTCGTTCAATCCCTTGGGCCACCAGACTAGCCGGAGTGCATCCTACTACCGATACCGCCATCATCCCAGTAGCGATCCACAATAGAAAGGGCGAAACCCTTTTAGATATTGCCTGTTGCCACTTTTGTTCGAGTACTATTTTCATCAGTTCTCTCCCAGCTCAGGGCCGCCTCAGTTATTTCACCAATGATCTGTTGCCTACGGAATCTCTTGCCTGGTGTCCTACCGCCGATTCATCTACCGCCGATTCATCTACTGTTGACTTACTGTTAACTTACTGTTGACTGACTATCTACCCGTTCTCTAATCAATTGTCTATTTAATTGTCTATTCAATTATCTAATCAACTGCTTAGAAAGTATCTATATTGTCGCTTATAAGCTACCCGCTCTTGAACTAACAATATCTCTTGATTCAATGCCTGCTGATCATTTTTGTTAATAACTTTGATGATCTTAATTTTGATACGCTTTTCGGCAGCGCTACAGCCCCTTGCTTCAAGCCTTCCTTATTCTCCCCATCACTAGCTACTATGACTAATCTGTGCTCAAACATGTGGGCTGCAGAACTGCGAGCCATTCTACGAGGCGCTGCAGGCAGCTTTTTATTCGGCATTCCCTTGCTGTACACCGTTGAAGTGTGGGCAATTGGTTCCTCTACCGATTCACTGCAGTTACTCGGGGTACAGGCAGCTACCTTTGTCGTCGTTTTGCTGCTCACCCAAATCGAGGGATTTCGGCGATCGCTCACGATTAATCCTATCGAAACTATCCTAGAAAGCATTGAAGCCTTAGGTATTGGCATTATTTGCGCTGCATTGGCTTTGGTGTTGCTGCGCCGAATTACCTTAAATACTCCTCTATCTGAGGCTTTAGGTAAGCTGATTTTTGAAGGCGTGCCCTTTTCTTTGGGGGTCACCCTAGCCCGTTCTACCCTCGAACGTCGCCGCCCGATGCAGCGTCGTACCCTCGGTTATGAAATGCGCCGCTCGGTTAGCGACAGCAGCCCTAATCCTATCCTGGATATCGTGCCCGATACGGTAGCCAATACCGTTCGTGATATCGTGCCCAATACGGTAGCGAGTACCGTTCGAGATACCGTTCGAGACACATTAGTCGATACTGATGCAACCTTGATTGGGGCGATTGTGATTGCCTTTAGCATTGCCCCTACAGAAGAAATTCCGATTATTGCCTCAGCCCTGCCGCCGCTGTGGCTGCTGCTGATTATGGCGGCATCTTTGCTGATTTCTTACATTATTGTTTTTGCTTCAGGCTTTACCAATCGCTGGGAACGGGCTCGCCGGGGGCTATTGCTGAGTCCACTGACAGAGACCTTGGCAGCTTATGTCATAGTGCTCATAGCTTCGGCGCTAATGCTGATTTTTTTTCAACAGCTCAGTAGCAGTGATCCTTGGCAAGAGTGGCTAGGCAATATCATTGTGCTAGGGCTACCGGCCTCAGTCGGCGGCGCTGCCGGTAGAATTTTGGTATAGGTATAGCAATCGCTAGATGCGGTTGCTTGGCTGAGGTTCAGCATGTTGGCTAAAACCATGATGTGACCACGGGCCAAGCGACGCGTTTGTACCCGCTGGCGTAGCCTCGCCGTCGGCGTTATGCATCCGGCACACGCTATCGATAACGGCATGATAAGCTAGGGCAAATGGGCGAAGATAATCCAATAGAATCTCCGGTCGCGTCACGACGAAAACGGCGATCGCTGGCAGAATGGGTCACTCTCACTTTCTCTAGTGTGCTGTTAACAGCACTCGTAGGCTTAGTGCTTTACGATTGGCAGGTGAGTAAAAACCTACCGCCTGCTTTCCGCATCGAAATCGTCGAGTCAGCGCGTTTTACCGAAGGCCATTACTACGTGCCCTTTACGCTACACAATACGGGGGGAAGCATTGCTCGCACAGTGCAGGTCATTGGCCAACTGCAGCTTGCTGATGGGAGCGATGAAACCGGTGAACAACAGTTTGATTTTCTGTCAGGCAATGAGCGAAAAAAGGGCGGTTTTGTATTTGAGCACAATCCTCAAGCAGGCAATTTAGTGATTCGCGTAGCCAGTTTTGGCCTGCCTTAGAGCGGTAACCTTTTAGAGCGGTAGCCTTTTAGAGCAGTAGCCTTTTAGAGCGGTAGCCTTAAGTTTGCTGCTTGATTGGCGGGCGTTGAGTGAATATGACGGTTTTTTGGATATCGGTAACCCGCGTGGGAAAATTGGAAGATCGCCTGTTATTACCATCTTCATGCTAGTTGTCCAACACGGATTTGACCTATCTAAGACGACACCAGAGACGATAGAGACCTTTCGTTTTTTAAACCACTGCCAGCAGCAGGCAACGGCGGCTAATCACCCTAAAATAGCCAGCATCACTTTCCCAATTGCGTCCATTGCGCCGTGGGTGGTGCTATCGGTGTTAGGCAAGGCGGATTGTCGCCATTTTTACTACGACTCACCTCAGCAGTGGGCGCTGGTGGGTATAGGTGTGGCGGTAGGCTGCGGTGGGACTGGGCACCAGCGGTTCGCCCAAGCCCAAACCTTTATGCAGACGTGGCGGAGGCAGTTTATCTATGCTGAGCCGCGAGCCAAAGCAGCACCGGTTGGCCGCTTTTTTTGCAGTGCGACCTTTTTTTGAGGGGCCAACTGAGGGGCCAACTGAGGGGCTAACTGAGCGGTCTATGAACGGGATGGGTGGGCTATCTGGTGAGCCCGAGGCTTTTCAGCCTGATTACTTTGAGCCGATCTATATCTTCGTTCCTCGGCTGCAGGTGATGACGTTGAACGAGGCTTCGACGATTACGTTTAACCTTTGATCACGGCCACTACTGATATTCCTGCAACGATGCAAAATCTCCACGGGCAGCTTATGGTGCTAAATCAGGCGGTTTCGCTAGGTGAGGCTCAGCTTGCTTCTGATAAGGCGGTGACCAAAGATGTGGCAGGGTTTGCCAAGGTGGTGACGGCGGCGCTGGCCCAAATCAAAGCAGCGCAGTTGCACAAAGTGGTGCTGGCAGATGTGATGGATGTGGTTGCGGCCCAGGCCATAGATGGGGTGCGATCGCTCCAAAGCCTGCGGCACAATCACCCCGACTGCACCGTATTTTCGGTGGGTAATGGTCGAGGTCAATCTTTCATAGGTGCGAGCCCTGAGCGGCTGCTGAGCATTAATGAAGGTCAACTGACTACAGATGCCCTAGCAGGCTCCTCCTCGCGGGGGCAAACGCCCAGCCTAGATAGATCCCTTGGTGAAGCCTTATTACACAGCGATAAAGAGCGCTATGAACATCAATTGGTGGTGGAATTTATTGTGCAGCAGTTGCGATCGCTCGGCTTAACGCCCCACTACACTGCCGCCCCCCGGCTGCTCAAGTTGCTGCATATTCAGCATCTGCATACACCCATTAGCGCCGTATTAGCCGCCGGGGTCGTCTCCCCGCTAGATATTTTAGCCAAGCTGCATCCCACCCCAGCCGTGGCCGGAGTGCCCCGTCAGGCGGCTTGCGCGGTGATTCGTCAGCACGAAACATTTGAAAGAGGGCTCTATGCAGCCCCCCTAGGCTGGATCGACACCCAAGGCAACAGCGAGTTTATTGTCGGTATTCGCTCGGCTTTGATCAATGGCTGCAAGGCAAGGCTGTATGCGGGTGCAGGGATTGTCGCAGGCTCAGAACCCACCCAAGAATTAGCGGAAATTGAGCTGAAACTGCAAACTTTGCTGAATGCGTTGGTATAAAGGGTGAGGCCAAATGAGATGGGGATATGACTGATGTGGATGGCGCTGGTTTTGATGGGTTCGATGCTCCTGTGATAGATTTTCGTAACCGCAACAGTCTTTGGGCTTCTGTTGCGGTTGAAACCCTGGCTCGACTCGGGCTACAAACGGCGATGGTGTGCCCCGGCTCACGCTCGACACCCCTGACTTTTGCCTTTGCCCGGCATCCCAAAATTGAAGCACTGCCGATTTTAGATGAGCGTTCTGCTTCTTTTTTTGGCTTTGGGCTGCGCTAAGCGCCAGCATCGTCCGGTGGCGCTGGTTTGTACCTCTGGCACGGCGGCGGCCAATTTTTATCCGGCGGTGATTGAAGCCTATGAAAGCGGCATTCCCTTATTGATTTTTACCGCTGATCGACCACCGGAAATGAGAGATTGTGCGTCGGGGCAAACGATTGATCAACAAAAGCTGTATGGCAGCTTTACCAAGTATTACAGCGAGCTGGCGGTGCCGGTGGCGCAGCCCCAAATGCTGGCCTATTTGAGACAAACTTTGGTGAGTGCCTGGGGGCAGGCGATCGCCCCTTTTCCTGGCCCAATTCACTTTAATTGTCCGTTTCGCGATCCGCTGCCGCCTATCTCTGATGGTAAAACCGAGGCATTAGCCGCAGCATTTGATGGAAATTTGTTTTTTCAAGCCGTCACCCCCCCGTCGCCTGGATTGGTGAAGCCCTCGCGCGATTCTCTTTTAAGTTGTTATTCACAGTGGCAGCAATGTCCCAAAGGCATCATCATCGCAGGCGCGCAAACCCCAGCAGACCCTGACGCCTACTGCCGCGCCGTCGGCACACTATCGCAGGTGCTAGGCTGGCCTGTCTTAGCTGAAGGGCTGTCTCCTTTGCGCAATTATGCAGCCCTCAATGGCAGCATGATTTCAACCTACGACATTATTCTAAGAGACGCATCGCGATCGCAAGCTCTGATGGCTCAACAGGTGATTCAGCTTGGGCCATTGCCCATCAGCAAGGTGCTACGACAGTGGCTACAGCAGACCGAGCCCAGCGCTGGGTCATTGGCTCACCGAGAAACTTAGATCCTTTGCACGGGCCGACCCATTTTTTAGCCACAGATTTTTTAGCCATGGATATAGCAACAGATATGGCAACAGATATGGCAGCCTTAGCCCGTTCGACAGATCATAACGTCGATCACAAGGGCAATTACAAAGAGGTCAATCACAAAGAAGTCAATTACGAAAAGGTCAATCACAAAGTGGATGCCAAAATCTCGCATTCTTATCATCAGCAGTGGACTGCTGCCGAGAAAGTAGTCCGTAGGGCGCTAGACGATCAATTGGCGAGCGAAACTTTTTTGGGCGAGAGTAAGCTGGTCTGGCTGTTGTCACAGCATTTGCCTGCACAAACGCCTTTGTTCATTGCCAACAGTATGCCTGTGCGAGATGTGGAATATTTTTGGCAGCCTAACAACCGTCAAATCCAGCCCGTGTTCAGCCGTGGGGCAAATGGTATAGATGGCACCCTTTCAACAGCGATGGGGCTAGCCCATCGCAATCGACCTACTGTGCTACTCACTGGTGATTTGGCCTTTTTACACGACACGAATGGATTGTTGAATGCAGCTCAGCTAGCGGGGCATCTGACAATTATATTAATCAATAATCACGGTGGCGGTATTTTTGAGATGCTGCCGGTCGCTCAGTTTGAGCCTGAGTTTGAGAAGTATTTTGTGACACCTCAGCAGGTGAATTTTGCTGGAATGTGCCAGAGCTATGGCGTAGACTATGCGCTGATCCAAGATGCTGAAGATTTGGTGGCGCGAGTGAGCTGTTTGCCAGAGCAGGGAATGCGGGTGTTGGAAGTGAGGTGCGATCGCAAACAAAGCGTTCAGCAAAGAAAAATGCTCCTGAGCCTGCCATCTCATTTGCCATCTCGTTTGCCCTACAGTCCGCCATCAAGCCAGTAATCTGTCATGCCCTTGCTCACGCTCAAGCACCACACCCTTTACTATGTGACAGATGGCCAGTTACAAAATCCACCACTGCTGTTACTTCACGGTTTTCTCGGTAGCCATCAAGACTTTGTGCCGCTGCTACCAGCTTTAGCTCAACACTTTTACTGCATTATTCCAGATCTTCCTGGTCATGGGCAAAGTATTGCTACGGTAGGGCATTATGGCTTTCCTGAAACCGCGAAAGCGCTGCTATCTTTACTAGATTTTTTCAATCTCTCTCAAACCCATGTGTTGGGATATTCTATGGGTGGGCGACTAGCGCTATATTTAGCCTGTGAAGATTCAAGGCGTTGTCAACGCGTGATTTTGGAATCAGCTTCGCCGGGTTTGAAGACGGCTGAAGAACGGTTGGCACGGATAAAAAGAGATCAAGCCATTGCCCGCCAATTAGAAACAACTCCTCTGCCCATTTTTTAACTCAGTGGTATGCGAACTCCCTGTTTGCAAGTTTACACAACCATCCTGACGCCTACAGTACGATGCTGCGACGCCGACAAAACAACAGATCGAGGGATCTGGCGATCGCTCTACGAGAAATGGGTACCGGCGCTCAAGCATCGCTTTGGCCACAGCTCTCGCAACTGCGCCTACCTTTATACCTATTTGTTGGTGCGCTCGATGCCAAATTTGTTGCCATTGCCCATGATATGCTCACCACTGCACAATTGACGACCCTGAAGATTTTTGCAGACTGCGGTCATAATATTCATCTAGAAGCACCGGAGGCGTATGTGAAGGCAGTGCTTTTGGGTTTGCTGCATCACAGTGAGCGAGGAAATGTTCTATAGACATCCGGTCTGATATTTGAGGA
>JAAUPS010000164.1 GCA_012033015.1 Phormidesmis sp. RL_2_1 | reverse complement strand
CTGTAATTCTTTCCTGTGTCTTTCAGTCTCCAATTACCCCGCAAGGGGACGGAAACTACGCTTCGAAAACTCCTTCTGCCATGCCAATAAATCGTTGATCTTTCAGCCAATTACCCCGCAAGCGATTATGTTTGCTGTCAAGGGTAGTTGAGCAATTTTTTGGGAGAACGTGAGCTATTCAAACTTGCTTTCTCCTCTCTTTTTGACTGTTGTCGTCAAAAAGTAAGCAGGCGTATCTAGCCTGTCTTCCGAGCGTCAAAAAACAGACGATAAATTGCCATTAAGAGGCTATTAAATGGCTGATATAAAGCCACTTAAACCAAATAGAATCAGGACTTTTGCAGCAACGCAGTGACCTTGTAGTCGTCCCACTCTTTGTTGTTCTTTACCATCGAATTGAGACAAATTAGAAGCTTTCTCATGCAGGCAATGATGGCCACTTTCTTGGCCTTTCCTTTCTCTACCAGATGCTGGTAAAACAGCCGAATCGGTGGGTTTGACCGTATTGCTGAAAGCGTGGCCATATACAGCAGCGATCGCACAGCTCCCCGTCCGCCCCATATCTTGCGCTGTCCTCGGAAATTACCACTGTCTCGATTAAACGGTGCTAAACCTGCTAAGGCCGCTCTCTAGGGTTAGCCTCGCGGTGACCTTCCAATCTAGGACAGGAGGCCAAGCCCAAAGGTCAACCCAATGAGCGAGCAGGTAAGCAATGAGCGAGAGAATGAGCCAGCGATAGACACCGATTTTGGTCCCTTGACCAAAGCAATGCAGGCCAAACTGATGTTTAGCGGTTTTGAAAAACCCTTCAATCGCCCAGCGTTTGCGCCCTAAACGGACGAGATAACCACCCGAATAAGGATGGGTCGAAGCGACAAACCATAACTCTCGTTTGTTATCTGCGCGTTTTAGCCAAAACCAAGAGACGGTAAGGGGACGGAAACTGAAGAGAAGTCAGAAGTAGGAATGCGGAATGATGAATTTAAAGTGTATTTCTATCTTTTGACTCAATCAGAATCTCACAGCATAGCCGTTCATCGTTCAGCCTTCTGGCTTCATCCTTTTCCTTGCCCCTGGCATCTAAGCCGCACATACCTGATGACCTCGGCACATTAAAATTCTTCCAACACATCGTCTTAGGCTAGTGGGTTACCCACTGCAACTTTCCGCAGGAAAGGCTATGCCATCGCATGCAAAATCTTAAGCCATAATCGACAAACACATCATGGCATCAAACATATAATGGAATTAAATCAGCCTATGTGCGATAGTCAACTTCTTTCCGCTTAAACCCATGGGTTTTCCACTGCAAGAGCGCTACATCAATTTATTAACTGACTTTGGCTTTAAGCGCGTCTTTGGCTCAGAGCCCAACAAGCAGCTTCTAATTGATTTTCTGAATACGCTTTTGCCTAGCCGCCATCACATCAAAGCATTGTCCTACAAAAGTACCGAAAATTTGGGCAATACGCAGCTCGATCGCAAAGCTATTTTCGACCTTTACTGTCAGGGGGAAAATGGCGATCGCTTTATTGTCGAAATCCAAAAAGCCAAGCAAAATTTTTTCAAAGATAGAAGCGTTTATTATGCCAGCTTCCCTATTCAAGAACAGGCACTCAGAGGCGAATGGAACTATGAGCTTGCGCCAGTCTATTCCATTGGCGTGCTCGACTTCATCTTTGAAGATCACAAACATGAAGCAACGATTGTCCACATGGTCGAGCTTAAAGATCAGCACTGCAACGTGTTTTACGACAAGCTGAAGTTTATTTACATCGAGCTGCCAAAGTTTGATAAAACGCTAGAGCAACTTGAATCACAACAAGACAAGTGGCTTTTTTTGCTGAGGCATTTGCCAGATTTAACAGATCGGCCTCGGCCCTTCCAAGATCCCGTTTTCCTTCAGCTCTTTGAAGTCGCCGAAATCTCTCATTTTTCGCCCAATGAGCAAGACAACTATCAAGACAGTCTCAAGTATTATCGAGATCTGAACAATGTGATTGATACCTCTAGGCAGGAGGGTTTACAAGAGGGTTTACAACAAGGCTTGGAGCAGGGGCGAATTGAAGGTGCCGAACGAGAGCGACTTCTCAGCCTAGAACGGCAGCGATCACTGATTAATCGACTGCTCGCCCGAACAGTCGGCGTGCTTTCGCTTGAAATTCAGCAGCAGGTGAATGAACTTTCGCTGGAGCAGTTGGATGCCTTGAGTAAGGCTCTATTAGACTTGGAAGCCCCTTTGCAGGATTTAGAAGCTGTGGTCAATTGGCTGAATACCTCTTTGCAGAGTGATATAGAGGGTGGTTAATACAGCTTTTAGCGCTGATCGAGGCTATTCATGAGGCCAATGAGCTTTCGCTTGCGATCGTGCTTTTGGCGCAGCTTGGTATAGTAGGTTTGCCATTTTTGGCGTTGATCAGTTTGCTGATAGGCCCTTTGGGCAAACTTTAGCCAATTGACTGCATGGTGATAATAGTTGGCTTGGCCTGCATCCATAATCGATTCGGCGCGATCGCAAGCATTTGCGATCACCCAATCAGGCTGCGATGCGATCGCGGCCTCCATCACCTGATGAATAGGCTCTGACTGGTACGAGCTACACTGATCCACCACTTTAATGGCATCTTTTAGCAGTCCCTCATGGAGAAAAATATCGACAGCCGGTTGGCTGCGAAACAGGTGCTTTTTGCGCAGCCCTGCTAAAAGTTTTTTCCTTAATTTAGGCCATTCTTCAGGATCTTCTAACTCCTGAAGTTTTAAGTAATCTGTTAGCGTAGGCATCTCTTTGAAAGCTGTGATTCGAGCTTGAAGGCTGATAGCCCGCTTGCCTAGCCCTTCAGCCAATTCGCTAGTCCATAGTGCCAGGTTGCCCTTGTTATTTATTCCCGGTAAAGTCAGCCCTAACTCAGCAATCTCTAAAGCCTGCTTCAAAGCACCCTGGTTGCGCAAAGCTTGGGCTAATGACCATGCGGTTGTCGGATCATCTACGAACAGTTGAGCCTCGCGCATGGCCAGTTCAATTTGGCCCTGGGAAACCAGCATGCTCAAGTACGCTTGCGCCTGTCGAGTTGCTGTCGCTTGGCGGCGCTAAGGAATGCTCACCAAGACAAAGTCAGAAGGCATTCTTACTTTGCTATAGACAGCAGGGATGGGCCTGAACCAGATTGACAAGTGATTGACAAGTGATCACGCTATAAGCGGCTGTTGCTCAGTTTTTCTTGGCCTAAAGCGATCCCACCAACGGTAACCAACAGGATGCCTGTCCACTGAATAATCTCCAACGGGGAAGCAGGCATAAAGCTCCAACCTATTAGGCTGGTGATAACCGGCGTAGAAGCGGCCACTATAGCCGTACGGGTACCTATGATTCTCAAACTGCTGTAGCTGAACAAGTACACCAACAGCATGACAACACCTAAAATAATTCCCCACATCGCAAAGCTTAGCCAGCTAATATTGGCTAACTTTAACGGTCTCACCAAAAGCACTAAAGTGCTGAGCACTGTGACAGTAGAAAACTGCACCAGCCCTACGGGAATGGGATGGCATCGCTGCCGATAGCTGAAATTGGTCAAGGCGATGTAGCTACTAAAAGCAATGCTCGCTAACAGCCCTAGCCAAATGGCCAGCGGTGTCGTCGCACTTAAGGTGGGTCGGACAGTTAAAAATCCACCCATGGCGATCGCCACCAACCCCAGCATCCCCAGTGGCGTCAGGCCCCGCTCTGTTCGCAATAGAGCACCCAATGGTACCGCTGTCAGCGGATAGAGAAATAAAAGCGCTGCCCCCAGCGCTGGGCCTACTTGGCCAATGCTGTAATAGAGCAATACTTGAGAGCAAAAAAGGGCAACCCCGCTACCCATTAATAGCAGCAGCAGCCGCTCACGGTTGTAGATCCAATCTTGCAAATCGTGCCAAGTGTTTCTATAAAGCTGAGGCGCTAGCAATACCAACGCAGGTAAAGTCACCAGCATTCTCAGCCACAGGATGGCCACCGCTGGCACCAAGCCTAATCCCAGTTGACCAATGGTTAACCCCAGCCAGCTACCACCTTGGATAAGCGCACCGATAAGGCCAAAATGCCACGCCATGAGGGTCGCAGCGATCGCACTCAACATGAGCCCCTTACGCAGGCTCTCGCCTGATCTATCGAGCACCCGACTATTGGGCTCCATCATCTGCAGATGACGCTCCCGGCGCTGGCAGAAGTTGCTGGTATTGGCAGTTTGATTAACCTTTCGCTGCTGTCTGTAAAAGCAACAGCAGCATCCGCAGCCTGCGTAGACGCTTGCCCAGCCATGGGTTGTGATGATGATTTGGATGAGGGCGGTGCTATTGACGGTGTTATTGGCGGTGTTATTGGCGGTGTTATTGGCGGACTGAGCGGCGGCTCACCTGGCAACCGCGGCCCAGGTGCCATATCAGGCAGATGTTCTGTAGATACCCTTATCGCCTTGCTACTCGCCTCTGGTGGCGCGGTGTTGTCTGTTGGAGTCTCTTCTAATGGGTTTTCTAATGGTTTTGGTAAGGAGGAAGGTTTTGGTAAGGAGGAAGGTTGAGTTAACTGGCGAGGCGGCGGTGGGTTGATGGCAAGCGCAGCCTTAGCGGCCTGCACTTCCTGAGTCATTTTCACGTTGGCTTGAAGACGTGCATAATCTGCTTTCAGCACATCAACATCATTTTTGAGCTTAGCTTTCTCAGCCTCTAAATGCTCAATGTCTTGACTAAGCTGATCAACATAGCGCCGTTGGAGGGATTCTAACGGGCTGCCAATCGGAGTAGTGACAGGTCTATTTTCGGTAGGTGTTGAACCCTTGGGGGAAGCAGTGGGTGGAATGGCTGTAAAAGGCGCTGAAAAGGCAGGCGAAAAGGGAACATCGCTGGGCGGCAGTTCAGCCCCCGGCAATGGGTTGGTTAGCCAATCGATGTCGGCTGCTTCGGGCATAGACGACTCAGGCTGGGCTAGCGCTTTTTCATCCTCTTTCTGAGCGTCAGATTTCTGCTCGTCAGATTTCTGCTCGTCAGATTTCTGCTCATCAGATTTTTGATCGTCAGAGGCGTTGTTATTAGAGGCAGGATCAACCGGCTTCATTCTCTCAGTTCAAACCAGGGGGTGTCTGTGAATATACCAGAGTGTTTGCGAGGAATGAACTGTGAGATACGCAAGCCCTGACAAAGCAAGCTGACGAAACAGGAGGGGAGCACAGTTGATGCTTCTGATGCTTCCCCAGCCAGATATGGGCACATCCCACCAGCGACCTGCTTGCCTTGAAAGATAGCGCCCGGAAAGATGGTGCCGCTAGATAATGGTGCCATCAGGAATAACGGCATTTTTGAGCACCACTACAATTCCACTGCGGATGTAATAGCCTTCGGATTCCCGTTCGGATTCTTCTACATTGTCTTTGTTGATGATTTGCACATTGCGGCCAATGCGCGCATTTTTGTCAATAATGGCTTTGCGAATCACTGAACCTTCACCAATGCCCATCGGAATTTTATTTTCTTCAGTGGCCTGCCCGTCTTCATCCATGGACTCATAGTAGTCACAGCCAATAATCAAAGCATGATCAATTTCGCAGTTGGCGTGAATTCGCTGCCGCAAGCCAATCACTGACTTATGAATGCGGCATTTTTTGAGAATGCAGCCTTCGCTGACGATGGATTCGGTGATATGACAGTCTTGTAGTTTGCTGGGCGGGAGATAGCGCGATCGCGTATAAATCGGCGCATCTTCCTTGTAAAAACTAAAGGCCGGAGCAGGCTGATCGGTCAGGGCAATATTAGACTCGTAAAACGCTTCAATAGTCCCAATATCTTCCCAATAACCTTTAAAAAGATAGGCTTGGACATTGTAATCACGCGATGAGGCAGGAATAATTTCTTTGCCAAAGTCTGTCTGATCGGGGTAGTCGCGCAATAGGTCGATTAGTACCTGCTTTTTGAAGACATAAATACCCATAGAGGCAATAAAGGGCTTGTCTTTCGCCTCGTCGGGAGAAAGCCCCATCGCCGTAGTATCCACCTTCATGGCTTCTAGGGCTTCCCCCTTAGGTTTTTCTGAAAACTCCACAATGCGGTTGTTGTCGTCTACCTTCATCAGACCAAAGCTAGACGCTGTTTTGTAGCCAATCGGTACCACAGACAAGGTGACATCTGCGCCGCTTTCACGATGCTTGCGGACATAGTCGCTGTAGTCCATACGATATAGATGATCGCCCGACAGGATGATAAATTCATCCACATCGGCTTCTTCAAATATCCACATGTATTTACGTACGGCGTCGGCTGTCCCTTCAAACCAACTGGGGCTGTCGGGCGTTTGCTGCGCAGCCAAAACTTCTACAAATCCGTCGCTAAAGGTCGAAAAATTATAGGCTTTGGCAATATGCCGATTCAACGAAGCTGAGTTGAACTGGGTCAGCACGTAGATTTTTAAGATGTCAGAATTTATACAGTTACTGACTGGAATATCGATCAGGCGGTACATTCCAGCCAAGGAAACCGCAGGCTTTGCCCGATACTTTGTCAACGGATACAGACGGGTGCCAGCACCACCACCCAAAATTATTGAAAGAACTCTTTTCACAACATCAACCTTAGCTTAAAGAAATAGGCCATCCTTACTTCACACTCAAGTGTGTGCCTGTATCTGCCCGTTGGCAAGGGGGGATCAGTAGATTTATTAACTCAGTTTGATGGAAATAGCCCTTTGGGTAGAGCCAATGGGTAGGCCAATCGGTAGAGCCAAACCTTCTCTCGTCAGCTTCTCAAAAACGCTGAACTCTAAACATCCTAAAGATAAGACCTGCTAAAAAACCTATCGCCATGACTTGGCAGCAAGGATTACCGATAGGATAAGCCCAAAGGCTAAGCTCAATTGCTGTGGTCAACTTTTTAGATGCCGACTGAGATGCCGACTGAGATGCCGACTGAGATGCCGACTTTTCATAACCGACAAAATCACTTCACCTATCACCTAAATCACCTATTACCTAAATACAGTAATGCGCAACGAGGACGGGCGTATGTAGGGTACATCACTTAGCTTAAGCTGCCGCTCTTGATCAAGCGCGACTAAGTTTTGGCGCTAGGTTTACATGCTAGGGTTCAGCCTCACCCACCAAAGGGCCTACCTCCAAAAGGTAAGACGCTATCTGCCGAACAATCTGTTGAATGTTCTGGGGATCGCCACCATAGTCAATCGCTACCGTTAGAGCATAGCGCTCTGCATTGACTTTCATGGCTAGCGTAGAACCCAGCATACGGTTGTTTTGCCCTGTTTTCTCTCCTAGCCAACTGATTGCCGGGTTGAGATCTTTGAGGGCCGCATAGCCAAGTTCTTGGTCTTGTTGACTAATCAGGGCATCGAGCAGTTCAGAGTCTTGAGGTGCATCCATGCCGTAAGCTCTGGCCATCATGACGGTGATGTCGTTGGTGGTAGATTGGTTCGCACGGCTGCCCGGATTGCTCGGCATCATGCGATCGCCCACCAGTTTGTGGTCGATCACCGTTTTGCTATAGCCCATCTCAGCAAGGGTTTGGCCTAAATAATCGCGCTTCAAATAGTCAATGAGCTGATTGGTAGCAATGTTATTGCTGGTTTTAATCATGTCGGCCATGACTTCGCGCAACGTGTAAGATTCACCCGTTGCAACCGTTGCTCCGGCAGCATTTTCGGTAAAGTTACCGGACTCAATGAAAAGCTCGCTGTCTAGGTCAATATCCTCGGCGGTGATTTTGTGCAAAAGGACGATCGCAATCGGCAGCTTGATCAAACTAGCCGGACTGGCCATCAGTTGATCGCCTTGATGATGGCGGCATTGCTGAGGATCGACTTGGCCATCGGGTGTGAGTAGACCTGCAAGCGTCAGGCTCTGGTTGCGAGTCACCGAATCGTGAGTCGGTGCATCATGGTTGGCGGTAGACACTGCCTGATCTGGCACCACATCAGCGACAAGCTCAGACGATGGAATTTGGCACAGCGTAATATGAACACGCCCAGGCTCGATCCCAGCAGATTGAATAATATCGGTGAGAAAAACCTTGTCGGCCTGGGCTATTTTGCCCTCAGCCGTAGCCAGCAACCGGTTGTACAAAACCTTTTTTTCAGCAGCCTGGTTGTACCACTGAGATGCCGTAGGGACATCGGCCAGCGCCTTAAGAGAGGTTTGCCAAAGCGATCGCTCACGCCGGGTAAAAGACAAGCTGCGCCATTTTCCGCCCTCTTCAGCCGCCAACTGCAGGGCTGACTGATAAGCCGCTACGGCTTCGTTGGCTGCCAGCATAGCCTGCTGGTAGCGCTGTTCGCCGACAGTATCTGGATCGTCATCCAATTTGGCAGTCGCTTTTTGAAACGCCTGCTCAAGCAGCGGCTGACCCCGATAGAACGACGCCTGTTCACCAGATGCATGGGCACTCTCTGCCACCTTGGTGACCACCAAAGAACCGGGCAAAGGGGCACCTAGTCTGCCTGCTAAACTAAAAGCAGCGCTGAAAGTTGTGGCGATCGCAGCGGTATACCAAAAACCAGACATCGAATAACCACAAAAAGAATAAGCACGGACAAAATAACCAGGAAAACCAAAACCTAAGCGCTCAAGCAGTGCGTTTGAGATAAAACGGTTAGGTAAATTTTAGGTAAATTTTAGGTAAAAAATTTTAGGCAAATACGGTTAAACAGAACGGCCTGCTAGAGAAAACGACCTGCTAGACAAAACGTAACAATTCCAACTCACCTTATACAGCTTTAGCGAACCTTACACAATCACTTGAGCCAAACTTTCATCAACCCTACACGCCTTCAAGTCTTTGAAAAACGCACAGAAATACAGGAAATCCATGCAGCTTGAGTAATCAGGTCTGTTACCCTAACTAATTGGAGCAAAGCAAAAAGAGGAATCCCTATGTCAGCCATCCGCGAGTTGCACCAACAGCTCACGAGCAAAGCCCGCAGTGCCGTTGAGATTGTCCAGGCCCAACTCGAGCAAGCTCAGGCCCTAGAGCCCAAGCTTCACAGCTTTGTTTCGCTGACAGCCACAAAAGCCCTCAGCCAAGCCCAAGCGGTAGACGACAAAATCGCTGCTGGAGAAGCCATTGGCCTTCTAGCAGGCATTCCTATCGCCCTCAAAGACAATCTTTGTACCAAAGGCATTCGCACGACCTGCAGTTCCAAAATACTGGAAAACTTTGTACCGCCTTACGAATCGACGGTGACCGAACGATTAGACCAAGCTGGCGCTGTCTTTGTCGGTAAAACGAACCTAGATGAGTTCGCCATGGGCGGCTCTACCGAAAATTCGGCCTTTCACACAACGGCCAACCCTTGGGATATTAGCCGTGTTCCCGGCGGCTCTTCAGGCGGTTCAGCAGCGGCGGTCGCAGGCGGACAAGCACCAATTGCCCTAGGTTCTGACACGGGCGGCTCCATTCGTCAGCCCGCTTCTTTTTGTGGCATTGTCGGCCTCAAGCCGACCTATGGCTTGGTGTCGCGCTTTGGCCTAGTCGCTTTTGCCTCATCATTGGATCAAATTGGGCCGTTTGGCCGCACAGTAGAAGATGCGGCCATTTTACTCGGTGCGATCGCCGGACACGATCCCAAAGATGCCACCAGCTTGAATGTCAAAATTCCTGACTACACCCAGGCACTGCAAAACAATCCAGGCAAAACCCCGCTCAAAGGCCGTACGGTTGGCATAATCAAAGAGACCTTCGGCGATGGTTTAGATAGCCAAGTCGGCGATGCTGTCAGCGCCGCCATCGAACAGCTCAAAGCCCTAGGCGCAGTCGTGAAAACCATCTCCTGCCCCAAGTTTAGCTATGGCGTATCGGCCTATTACATCATTGCCCCCTGTGAAGCTTCGGCCAACCTCGCCCGTTATGACGGCGTCCGCTATGGCCTCAGGGCCGACGAATCCAACCTTTTGTCGATGTACAACAAAACCCGTGCCGAAGGCTTCGGTGATGAGGTCAAGCGCCGCATTATGATTGGCACCTATGCCCTTTCTGCAGGCTATTACGACGCCTTTTATCTCAAGGCCCAAAAGGTCAGAACCTTGATCAAACAGGACTTCGACAAAGCCTTCGAAACCGTCGATATATTGGTTAGCCCCACGGTGCCGACCACAGCTTTCAAAACCGGTGAAAAAACTGACGATCCACTCAGTATGTATTTGCTGGATCTAATGACCATTCCTGCCAACATGGCCGGTCTACCTGGCATCAGTGTGCCTTGTGGCTTTGATGATAACGGCTTACCCATTGGGCTACAGATGATTAGCAATGTGCTACGCGAAGACCTGCTCTTTGAAGTGGCCCATGCCTACGAGCAGTCCACTGATTGGCATCACAAGCAGCCTGCCCTCTAGCCCTTGCGCGTGCCTTGCCCAGGGTCATTTAATCCGTTGATATGTACAGCGCAATGTGGTCAGCCATCGCCATCTGCATCGCCGTCTGTATTGATACCACCTGTTTGATAAGATCTAACGTCTGACCCATGCGTTCAAATTAAAATCGTACATCCCCTCGCCAGGGATACAAGCAGTTAAGGAGAATTTTCGATGGCCAAAATGTATTACGACAGCGATGCCAACCTAGATTTGCTCAATGGCAAAACGGTGGCGATTATCGGCTACGGTTCCCAAGGTCATGCCCATGCCTTAAATCTTCAAGACAGCGGCGTCAATGTAGTCGTGGGCCTGTATGAGGGCAGCCGTTCTATTGCTAAAGCCGAAGCAGAGGGGCTGGCCGTTAAGTCTGTAGCCGACGCGGCCAAAGCTGCTGATTTCATCATGATTCTGCTGCCAGATGAGATTCAGCGCGCGATTTACAAAGAGAGCATTGAGCCTAATTTGGTCGCAGGTAACGTGCTTGCTTTTGCCCATGGCTTTAACATTAACTTTGGTCAAATTGTCCCACCTGCCAATATCGATGTGGTGATGGCTGCGCCCAAAGGCCCTGGTCACTTGGTCCGCCGTACCTACGAGCAGGGGCAAGGTGTACCGGCGCTGTTTGCCGTTTACCAAGATGCCTCTGGTCAGGCCCGTGACATTGCCATGGCCTATGCCAAAGGAATCGGCGGCACTCGCGCTGGCATTTTAGAAACCACCTTCCGGGAAGAAACAGAAACGGATCTCTTTGGCGAGCAGGCGGTGTTGTGCGGCGGCCTCAGTGAGCTGATTAAGGCGGGCTTTGAAACCCTGATTGAAGCGGGCTATCAGCCTGAGTTGGCCTATTTTGAGTGCCTGCACGAAGTTAAGCTGATTGTAGATTTGGTCGTAGAGGGGGGGCTTGCCAAAATGCGCGATAGTATCTCTAATACGGCTGAATATGGCGATTACACCCGTGGCCCTCGGGTGATTACGGCTGAGACCAAAGCAGCCATGAAGCAAATTCTCAAAGAGATTCAAACGGGGCAGTTTGCGCGCGAATTTGTCCTTGAAGCGCAGTCTGGCAACGCGGGCTTTAATGCTACCCGCCGAATTGAGGCAGAGCACCCAATTGAAGAAGTCGGGAAGGATTTGCGAGCCATGTTTAGCTGGCTGAAAAAGGTTTAAGCGAACGTTGAACAGCTATAGCAAAGTAAGGATGCCTTCTGACTTTGTCTTGGTGAGCATTCCTTAGCGCCGTACGACGACGCAGGGTCTCACCGCTGTCTTGGTGAGCATTCCTTGTCTTGGTGAGCATTCCTTAGCG
>JAAUPS010000395.1 GCA_012033015.1 Phormidesmis sp. RL_2_1 | reverse complement strand
CTGCTTACATCCAAATGCAGCCGTTGCGCAATATGAGCCGATCCTTCGAGTACCGCAGATGGAATTTCATTTAGCTCATCATTCCACCAGCTAGGCAACCCCACCCTGCGCACATCGCTTTCGCTTAATCCAATCGCAGACAGCTTTTTAAGCAGGCTAGCCATCGATAGAGATTGATTCAATGACTGTGCCTCCTGCCCTAGCGCTTTATAGGAATCTACTTTGTTTCCAGCTTTGAAGTTCGCGAACGCGGCTACCTCTTATCACCCACGATTGACGATACCTATGCTAACAATATTCCAGACTTTACAACCATTATTGATGGATTATAATGCCTATCTACTTAGCAAATATACGAACAACCCTATGACTACCTTTAAAAGCGATAAGCGTCTGCGCCCTCAACCTATCTTCAAAAACTCCAAGATCACACTCAAGTTCAGCTCGACAGCGGAGCGATGAACAAAATACTTGAGAGCCATCGCATTCCATCAGAGATGCTTCGCACAGATGACTTCGATAGCTTCTATGACGAGCGAAAACAGGCGCTACTAAAACTCATCTCCGCAGCAATGGGTAAGCAGGTCTTAGCAGAAGGACTAGAGACCCAAACCGATAGCGAGGACAACGAGATATGAATCCGTCCTCTATCCAGCGTTTTTCTTCTAGAACCGAACGCCTAGATCAAGGTACTCATCAAGTACCTGAAACAAGCAAAAACGCTACCACCGCATCGCGGGATACTTCACTTCGTCGCTGTTTGAAATTGCCGGAGAATACATTGATAGCATTGAGGACGTTCGGATCGTTTGCAATTCTGATGTCCGCTCTGAAGATATCAAAGTCGCCAAGATTCAAGAAGCCAAACTATTAGGACGCTTAAACGACCTGCCAGTAGAAGCCGAATCGCTGCTGAATAGGCCGCGCTACCAATGGCTTTACGACTTTCTGGGCAATCATCCTGATGCGATCCGGGTCGCGCCTGACGACTTCTGCGGCTTTGTTCACGGCAAAGCAGGCGTGATTGAGTTGCATGACGGTCGCCGGATTGGATTCATCGGCTCCATGAATGAGACCCGCGCCGGATGGCAAGCCCATTACGAAATCGTCTGGTCAGACGAAAGCCCCGAAGGTGTCGATTGGATACAGGCTGAGTTCCGACGCGCTGTGGAAAGCCGCCGTACCGCTGCCGAGAGCTGTGGTGCAAAGAAGTTGGCCGCCGCGCCCATCGCATTGAAATTGAACTAGGCGAGCAGCCTGATGACGACAGCCTAGCCCCCGCTGCGCTGGTCGAAGTCGCCCATGTCATCGAGAAGGGCTTTCACTGTCGCCTTGGCAGCGGGCCTTTGTCTCAGAGTGCATGAAGCACTTGCGCTGGCACGGCGTGGTTAGGCTGCTGATTGCCGATGAAGTGGGCCTCGGAAAAACCCTTTCTTTAGCGACAGCAGCACTTACGCTCACCCTGATCAACGAACAAGAAATTGCCCAACGTGGCGTACGTACGCGTCGTCGCCCCATTGTTATCTTTGCCCCTGCCCCTCTGACTGAGCAATGGCAAACAGAACTACTCGATAAGTTAGGGCTTCCCTGTGCCCGCTGGTCATCGCGGCAAAAGGTGTGGCTCGACTCTGAAGATAGAGCTATCTCGCCTACCGGCCCTGAAAACGTAGTGAGGTGCCCGCTACGCATTGGCATTATCTCAACTGGGCTAATCGTTCAACCCACTCGGGACGAGAGCTGCTGAGTCAAGTGAACTTTGAGATTCTCATTCAGGACGAATCTCATAAATCGCGCACTAAGCAAGGAATGGGTAAGGATGCTGGTGAACCCAATGCGCTGTTGCAATTTATGATTGCCGCTGCGGGTCGCTCCAAACATGTACTGCTAGGCACTGCTACACCGATGCAAACCCAGGTGGATGATCTATGGGATCAGCTCAAAATTTTGCACCAAGGCGACGGTCGGTTCGTTCTGGGCAATGACTTTAGTCCCTGGCACTATCCAGAACAGGTGGTGCCGGTGGTGACAGGAAAGGAGAAAATTGATGATATAGAAACGGCATGGCGGTATGTGCGATCGCCCCTGCCTCCATTGGAGTCTTCTAACGAAAGCGACTTCCGACGAGTTATTCACGAAGTGCGCGGGGAATTAGGACTCAAACCCCGAGATTTTGACACAGCGGCGGCGGTTGTATCGCTGCCACGCGCCGTCCGCGACGATCTCGAAGATTTGATGGATAGCGAGAGAGCAAATATGGGCTTCTTTCAGCGCCATAATCCCATTGTCCGTCATGTCGTGCTCCGAAAAAGAAAGGTGCTAGAAGATGCTGGAATCTTACAGCGAGTGGGTGTAGATCTTCATCCGAACCAAGAAAAAAGTCGCGATCCAAACACCTTTGCCGTTTTGTTTCAGCAACGTGCGCTCAGAATTAATGAAGCGTTTGAAAATGCCTACGAAGCGGCCCGAGCCTTTGGCCGCGCGTATGGCAGACGAGTCGGTGGTGGTGGCTTCATGAAAACCTGGTAACTCAGCGCCTTTGCTCTAGCTGTGTGGCTGGGCTAAACACTGCGCAGAAATTGCTTGAACAACAAGCACTTGAAGACGAAAGTGAACAAGAGACAATGCAAGACATTGACCTTGCGATCGCAGAACAAGAAGCGCTCCATGACCTAATCAATGCACTGCAGGGAATGCAAGGAGAAGATCCAAAGCTCAAGGCTGTCAAGCACTATCTGGCTCAGGAAAACTGGGTTCAGCATGGCTGCATTATTTTTAGCCAGTATTACGACACCGCTGTCTGGGTTGCAGAAAACTTAGCTGCCCTGTTTCCTGATCAGCTCATTGGTCTTTACGCTGGCGCAGATAAGAGCGCTCTATTTCGCGGCCCTGAAAACCCCAACAGAGCTAAACGAGAAACTTTAAAGAAAATGGTGGAAGATCAATCCATCCGAATTATGGTGGCTACTGATGCGGCTTGTGAAGGTCTAAACCTTCAACGCTTGGGTACTCTTATCAATGTTGATTTGCCCTGGAACCCGACTCGCCTAGAGCAGCGCATTGGCCGCATTAAACGCTTTGGCCAGACTCGACCTACCGTAGACATGCTCAATTTGGTCTATCAAAACACCGTTGATGAAAACATTTACGAACGCCTCTCGGCTCGTATGAGAGATCGCTTTGATCTCTTTGGCTCTTTGCCAGATACTATCGAAGACTCGTGGATTGACAACGTTGAGACGCTCGACAAAAAGCTCGATGAGTACATTAACGCTCAAAAGCGCGTCAATGGATTTGACATTCGATATAACGAAAATCTTGACGCTGAAGAAGATGAGTGGCGCAACTGCGCTCAGGTACTTTCTCAAAGAAGTATTGATACGCTAATGAGGAATGGCTGGTAATAGACCTACACTACTTCACCTGTCGCACTGCTAGTCCAATCGCTTTCCTCGGCTCGACTAAAATCGTCTTCGCCTAAATTAACCGGGTAAATAACAGAGCTGTGGCGGAGCCTCGGATTGTGCTGTCCGAACCGCTCCTTACTGCTTTGAACGGGATCGCATCTTCGCCTATGCGTATTCTTGACCTACCGCCTGGTGCGTTATCGTCAAAGAGCGGCAGAAAAGGCAAGCAAACTTCTCTAGCAATCACTGTACGCCCCTATCAGTTGAAGAAAATGCGGTTGTCTTTACGCCTGATGGTGTCTATGGCGTTGGTGATGGACTTTGAGCGATAAAGCATCTGGATGCCAATATCCTGACGAACATTCGGGGATAGACTGGCGGCGATGGAAAGGGTTGGACCTGACGGGGCGCACAATGGCTAGAGCGTAGCAAGGACGGCCTCTATCGCCCTGAGGCCCC
>JAAUPS010000163.1 GCA_012033015.1 Phormidesmis sp. RL_2_1 | reverse complement strand
CAAGCGGCCAGCGGCCACATTTTTATCACCGAATTCGGCAGCCTAGCCCAGCTTGTCAGAAGCACACTCAACCCAGAGGGTGCGCTCCACCATAGCGTCCCCATTGAGCCGCAGCCTTATCTCGCTCCCGAACAGCTCCAAAGCAGCGCAGAGTTGGCTGCTGGGCCACAGCCCGCCAGTGATCTCTATGCCTTAGGCTTAATTGCCATTGAAGCGCTCACCGGTCGCTGCCATCAAGCGTTTCCCTATGATCCGCACAAAGGCTTACTGTGGCGCGAACACATTGAGGTCAGTCTACACTTGGCCGAATTTATCGACCGGCTGGTGCGCCATCATTGGCGCGATCGCTTTGCCGATGCTGAAACAGCCTTACAAACCCTAAAACTGCACAGCGATCGCCACAAAATTGCCCAAGACAGCCGCCTTCCCACCGTCATCGCCGCACCGGGCCTCAAAAGATCCCCAACCACCACAACCTGGGCAACGGCCATAGGCGCTAACCAACAGCCAACGCCCATACCCTTGGCGCAAAACGCTTCAGGCTCCATTGCCAGCAGCCCAACCCGCTGGCTCACCCCATCTAATCCCTACCTTTCCAAGCTAGCCCTTGGCAGCATAGCCGCTGTGCTGCTCCTCGGCATAGGCGTCAAAGCCTATCAATGGAGCGTGTATCGCATCAATACCCTACCCGACACCCTACAGGATTGGAAAACATCAAAACCCACCTATCCCGCAGCGAGCCCTAGCGATCTGGCCCCTTTGCTAGAAGATGGCAGCATTTTACTCAGACCCACCGCCGCCGCCGCCTTTTGGGAAATGGTCGTAGGGGCCGCCGAAGATGGCGTAGTGCTGTATGCGCTCTCAGGCCACCGGGCCGATGAAGTAGACACCATCGAACCAGACTATGGAACAGGCTATGCCCTTGACATTGGCGGTGAAACAGAAGCTTCAGATCGGCAGGCCAGCTTTGCCGAAACCGAAGCCTTTGCATGGCTAAGCGCCAATGCTCAAGACTATGGATTTGTCATGTCTGTTACCAAAGACAGCTTGCTGGGCGGCAAATCGGATGAACCTTGGCACTGGCGATATGTAGGCGATGCCGCCAGCCAAGAAATTTTTGGTGGCGTACAGACGCAGCCCAACGATGAATAAATCAGCGTTGGTGCCAATCAGCGTTGGTGCCAATCAGCA
Source organism: Phormidesmis sp. RL_2_1 (assembly GCA_012033015.1). GTDB lineage: Bacteria > Cyanobacteriota > Cyanobacteriia > Phormidesmidales > Phormidesmidaceae > Phormidesmis. The sequence goes on along the minus strand of JAAUPS010000163.1, from coordinate 10,540 downwards.
TTGGGGCCAATCAGCATTGACAAAGTTATTCGCAAGTCATGTGCCACACTAATCATTCGGTACAAGCGACGCGCTTGTACCGGCGTCAGGTCATGGTGTCACGTCATGGTGTCAGCCAGCATACCGTAGTACCTCAGCTAAGCGACCAAAGCTATAGTTCAGTGGTTCTCTCCATGTCATCGTGACCCAAATCATTTAAAAACTTTAAATGCACAGTCATCCAATTACTGGTAAAACTGTCACAATATAGCTAACGGGCTGCGTCAGTCAGGGTTTATGGCAAATGTCCTAAGCAACTCGACAAACGCTAACTGCTCGAATTGAGGCAATTTTTTTCACCCCAGATAAGACCCCAGATAAGCCAGTAAGCCGTTGTCATATCACTATTCATGCCACCTATCAGCTCAAAGCAGCAGTTAAAGGCTTATTACAACGCGACATTAGCAATCGCTCTATTAGCACTAGGCGGGATTGGCCTAGTGTCAAGTCTTTGGCTAGCCCGCGGCCTTTCTCCATGGTCGCCGATTTGCGTGCTGATATGCATGTTTGGGTTCTATTGCCTCAACCGTCCTTACTTTTTGCTAGAGCCTCGTCAACTCACGGTGTATAACCTCTTGGGGCTCGTGAGCAAACGCTATACTTTTGACTCGTGGGATGTCGTCAAAGCTGACAGCCGCCGCATATATATTGACGATGCTGGCATTACCAAAAAAGTCCCCGTCGCTCCCTGGCTGGTTAAGCCAGATGACTGGCTGGCCATGCGCAAGCTGCTGTAGCGGCTGGTTGCTAACCAATCTGATTGCTAGCCAATCTGGTTGCTAACCAATATTTTCAACCAATATTTTCAACCAATATTTTCAAGTGACGTTGATTGCGATTTTATTAGGGTTTGCGGTTTTATTAGGGTTGTAGCCAATATGGCTTTGGTCGCTTGTGCCGAATGCATCCGGCATAAGCCATAAAATTGTGCTAAGCGGCGTGACAGATGCTATAGGATTGATAAGACAACTCTACCGTTACCAAACTCGCGATGGATATTAGGTTTAAACTTTGGCTTGGGGTATTTGGCTCACTTCTAGCCCTTTGGTTAGCGGTCAATTTTTTAGTCTAGCCTGAGCTCGAACCATCGTCTTAATGATCATCACACATGATCATCACGCCCATGCTTTTCCAATGCGCTTCCAATGCGCTTGCAGATGATCTGACTGCTTGGCTAGGACGTGCGGCTGTGTGCCTTAGTCAGCTTTCAATGAGCGGTTCACACAGCCGATTCAAACACCTTTAACCAATTGATTTCAGCCGGTCGCTCGCCTTTGTTGACCATCTCAAACGCTTTATTTTCCGCCGCTGCAATTTGCAAACAAGCCACGCAAGCTGCAGCCACATCGATCCGACTGGTCTGACCGTTGAGCGTATCGCCCGTTGCCATCACCACAGCAAGCTTGCCTTCCGTACTGGCCTGTACTAACGAATTAAAATCCCGTGATGTGTAAGGCCCATCTATCAATTGGCCGGGACGAATAATGGTATAGGGCAACCTGGAGCGTAAAATCGCAGTTTCGCCTTTTGCTTTTGCCTCTAGCACGCCATAGGCATTCAGTAAGTTGTAGGGAAACTGATCTTGCCGGGTCACCCCGCAAGACGAGACAAAGACAAACCGCTGTAAGGTTTTGGGGGCCGCCTGGATTAAATGACTCACACCTAGGGCATCTACGGCATCGGGGGTGTTTTGTGCGATCGCATTGCGAAACGATTCATCGCCATAAATTCTGGCCCAAGTCACGGCTTGCTCTAAAGGATTACGACCTAGCTCTTGATTAAAGTCCCACTTGCTGGACGGTAGCGCCGTCGTTCCGGTCGTACAAATTAAATAGGTAATACCCTCAGTAGCAGCAGTCAGCGTCTGGGGCTGACGGGTATCACCCACCGCAATCTCCACCTTGCCAGCAAACATCGTCTGCGCTTTTTGAGCGCTACGCGTTAATACACGCACTCGATAGCCTGCGGTGAGTAAGCCTGCGACCACTAGCTGGCCCACGCCCCCTGTCGCGCCAGCAACCAATACCAAAGCTTTCTCCCCATTGGCAGCCGCATCATCCGAGAAAACTGTACTTGTTTCAGTCGTCATAGCCTTTCGAGGGTGCGTTTTGGGTATATATGCTTTGAAAAATATGCCCCAAGTCCATGCTTTGGGAAAACTGCTGTCAATTCACCATGAATTCACCATGAATTCACTGTGAATTAATTGGCATAACGCTTAAAATTCCAAAGGGCTTAAGAACATAACATATTCGAGTAAGTATCTAGCAATTTTTAGGGATTTGTCTAGCATCTGCTGAAAGATATGGATAAAAAAGCCGATGTCAAAACGTCTTATCGCCATATGTCTTACGGGAATAAATTCATCACCAAGCTCTCTGCCAGCAAACAATTTATCGGCAAGCTCACTGGCAGCAAGCTCTCTGACAGCGCTCAGGCCATACAAAAACTGGCCATACAAAAACTGGCCATACAAAAACTGGCTAACTTACCCGGCGGCAAAGTGGCCGGTATTTTAGGATTATTAGGTGCCAGCACAGGCTTGGCTTTCACACAGCTAGCGCCCACCCAACTACAGGCCGTACTCATCCCCCGACAGGCTAAGGCTGAAGCGCCGCTTAGGCAATTAGGCGATCCAACCGCTGAAGCCATTCTCAGCAGCGATCATCTGTTTCTGACCCATGAAATCCTCTATCGCAAAATAGAGGCTCTTGCCCGCATACCCCAGGCGGCTTCAACAACAGTGGGGCAAACTACAGCAACACAACCCCCTAGCAAGCAAGCTGCCGCACCCGCTTCAAAGCAACCTTCAGCAGCGCAGCGCCAAGAACCCGTCATCGCCGCTGCTCCCCCTGCGCCCAAGGCAGCCCCTGTCGCGTTTACAGGCACCACTATTGACAGCGTCTTAGAAATGCGAGTCGCCGTTGCCAAAGATGTCAGCGCGATCGCCTTTGCCACTTCAAATGGCGGCGTCATTACCGACTTAGACGGCAACCCCCTCAAAACCCTACCCGCCGAAACCTCATCTCTAGCCGAAATCAATAACGCCATTACCGTGGATGGTCACCCCATGCCCAGTGCCTTTTGGGTGTATCCGGAGAACGGTGGCTACGTGGCCATTGGCGATAGCTGGTATCGAGGGCGAATGCTGATAGCGCTGCGTGAACGGGGTCTGATTGCCGTTAACTATGTCTTACTAGGCGACTATCTCTACAGCGTTGTGGGTAGTGAAATGTCTGCTAGCTGGCCTTTAGAAGCATTGAAAGCACAAGCCGTAGCAGCCCGCTCCTACGCTCTCACTCACAATATTCACCCGGCCAGCGAAAACTACTTCGATTTAGATAATACTCAGCGCTTTCAAGCCTACAAGGGCATTGCCCGCGAAGCCAACACCACCCAAGCCGCTGTCCAGGCTACCGCTGGTGAATTTATTAGCCACGAAGGCGGCATTGTCGAATCGCTCTATGCCGCCTCTCAAGATATTGTTGACGACGCCCATAACGGTAGCGGCATGAGCCAGTTTGGGGCGCGCGATCTAGCGGCTCAAGGCTACGCCTATTCAGAGATTTTGGGCCATTACTATCCCGGCACTGCCCTCGGCAGAATAGAAACAGCGCCAGAATAGGGTCTGATATAGGGTCTGATATTGACGTTTAAACTGAATTCATGGCCCAAGTGTGATTAATGGCTGCATTGATGGACGGCTGAATTGATGGACGGCTGAATTTTTACGGCTTAATCCAGTCCTTGGCAACCTCTACTGCCTGCTCCATGCCAGCAAAGCCTAGCCGAATCACTAAGTAGATAATCGTGCTGCTCAAAGCGGCACCCATGGCACAGATGGTGAGTCCGGCAAGACTAATAGCCCCATCGTCATCCAACAAGCCAAAACCAGTGACAAAAATACCCATGGCAGGCAGGGTATTGGTCAGGGGAATAGGAATCATCATAGAAATCGACATCAGTGCGATCGCACAACCCAACACCAAACGTCCAGCTCGACTCGTACACACAGGAGTCAACCTTGGCCGTGCCACCAATTCAATCTTTTGTAGCCAGGGAATCCCCTTACGCAAAAACGCCCTGCACCTTAGAGCGAGAAAACCCCCGCTTACGAAAATTCTCAGGCAGCCAAGGCTGCTCTGCACCAGTAATCAACTGCACTGCCAGGAGCAGCATCACAATCCCAAAAGGCACAGAATAGCCCGGTGCTGGAATAGGCAAAGCGGATGGTAATGACAACAGCACAAATAAAAAACCGAAGGTGCGCTCCCCAGCAATCTCTAAAATTTCATTGAGCGTGACCTCTTTTAGATGAGGCGATGATTGGAGATGAGTCGATGACTGGACAGCTTCAACCAGCGAACTCTCGATGCTGTCAGCAACTGGCTCTGCAGCCACAGCCCCCAACCCATCATCACTCAAAAAATATCGATGTAGCTCTACAGATAGCTTTGCCATATCAGGAAAACCGGTAAAAAATTCAAAACAAGTTAGGACAAATGCAGGCCTATAGCAATATATCAATCGTCTCAGTCAATCGCGTTAAATCCATCACGCCCAGTCCATCGCGTTAAATCCATCGCGCCCAGTCCATCACGCCAAATCCATCGCGTGAAGACACTGACAGAAAAAATTATGGGAAAGCTTGCGATCGCCAAAAATAGCTTAGACCCACCAAGACAATCACACTCAATCCAGATGCCGCCAAACCCAACTTAAATGCGGGCGTAAGCTGATAAATAACCGCCACATCATACTCTCCAGGCTCAACCAAAAACTGAATTCTGCCATCCTCGGCCTTTTGCGTATCAACAGCAACACCGTTCAAATAAAGCTGCCAGCCCGGATAGGCATAAATTCTCAGCACACAGGTTACCGCAGTCCGGGCAACTAATGAAAATTGCCTGCGGTAGCTGCTCCAATCAGCGATCTCAACCTCTCCATCGCCTTGCGCTAATACAATTCGGGGCTGATCTGGCTGAGGTGTGGGCAAAAAGCCAGAAACCGTTTCCTGCGCCACAGGAAACCCCTCAGGGTTGTACTGCTCCTTGATATAGGCCGTGGCTGTATCATCAGCACCTTCATCGGTCTGAAGTCGAGGCCGATATTCTGGCACATCAATGAGGCGATCGCTGTAAGGATCATGCACAATCCGCTCAATCCATGGACGATTGACCACTACACCACGACCGCCACTGTATAGGGTTGGGCTTTTGCGCATCAGCGTATAGCCAAAGTGAAAATTGCTCAGCAAAATGGCACCCACCACCACCAGCGCAGCCGTTCGCCAAAACCGCCTTAGCCACCGCTGCTGCCCCTGGGGTGTATGGACTTGAGATGCATTGACCGGGGATGGAGCCGACTGCCCCGGAAACAGGCTTAACGACTGGATGGCGATCGCACACAGCGCAGCCTCAATGAGATAAACCATCTGATTTACCCGCACCGCAGCCTCAATTTTTTGCAGCACAGGATTGAGCATCCATATCGGCCATGCCCACTCACTCATCAGCAACACCAAGCCCACCACCGTCGCCAACAAAACAACCGTAGTCTGTCGTTGCGAAGACTGGCGAGGGTGCCCCGAAAAACCGACCCAGGCAATTCCGGCAAAAGCCAAACAGGCTAGCCACTGACGCACAGCAATATCGCCAATGCCCTGCATCGCTAGCGTGACCAGATTCACGAGCGATGCTTGGAATCCGGCCTGAGAGGCAAGCATATAGTCAATATTGATATAGCGCTGCTCTAGCACCGCTGGCAGCAAAAAGAAGGCCGCCAATCCCCAGCCTAAAGGCGCACATAACAAAACCGACAGTCGCTTATCCCAAGGTTGACGCCGCAACAAAACCAAAGCATATATTGTCCAACTCACCACACTGATAAGAAAACTAGGCAAATGGGTCAGCCCCGCCAATGCCCAAACCAAAGTCAATCCAATGCGATCGCGGGCCAATGACCACCAGGCCAATGACCACCAGTCAAACGATCACCAGACAAACGATCGCCGGGCCAATAAATAGAGCGATGGGTAAAATACAAAATCAAAGGTGACCATACAAAGGAATATAGCCCCGCTAATCCGCCACCATTGGTCAAATACATGATGCCAGGGCTAAGCATGTAGGCCAGAGCCCCTACTAACGAGGGGAAACGCCCCCAATAGGATCGACCAAAAATAAAAAAACTTATCCCTGAGAAAAAAATGGCCCCCGAAAACAACGTGTTGACCATTTGCTCAAAGGTCAGCCCCAGTGCCTTCAGACCAGCCCCCAAGTAATAAACCAAAGGCGGATAGAACACAAAAGTAGGACTGCCATAGCCAAAGTTAGTGCCAGCCAGCCAGCGTGGATAGACAATGCCCTCAAACAGTTGTTTAGAAAAGTGCTGTAGCCAAGTCAAATGCCAGCGCGAGTCGCCTATGCCATTTAATCCGTAGCGAATCATGCGTAGGTTAATCGCAACCGTAGCCAGCAGCAGAATGAGGACAATGCCGACATCTAAAAGCCTAGGCAAAATTTTGCTTCGTTCAGTGCCATCAGTAGGGCGCTTACTTAGCCCATCATGAAATTGAGGATGATTCATAGATACGTGCAAATAGTCTGCAGGTTGCGGTCACACTCACCCCAGTTAGTCGTGACTAATCCTTTCTCAAAGTCACTTAATCTACAGCTACAGGTCTACAGCTACAGTTCACCATAAATCCTGAATAGAAAACGTCGCTGGTAGAATCTCTTCATGGATTCAATAACTTTATAGACTCAATATATGGACTCAATAGTATATAGCCTCTGTCGAATGAGTCAGGACAATAGTAACCGCTAGCAGCAATTGACTAACGGCAGCACACGCGCGTCGCTTGGCCCGTTGTTACGTCGTGGTTTCAGCCAGCATGCTGTACCTCAGCCCAGCGACCAAAGCTATGGTTGACGCGGTGGTTGACGCGATGGTTGACGCGATGGTTGACGCGATGATTACCGGACATCCACAAAAAAGCCGAGAGTATCCAGGGGAAAATCTCGGCTTTTTGCTGATTTGACGGTTTTTAGTGTAAAAGGCTTACCTTATTTTAGGCAGACCTCACGAAGCCCTTAGTACTTGTAGCCCTCGCCTTTGTATGGGCCTTCTATAGGAACGTTGATATAGTCGGCTTGCTCCGGGCTTAGCTCCGTAATAACGCCGCTGAAACCTTCTACCATGTAACGAGCTACTTCTTCATCCAGCTTCTTAGGAAGGAGTTCAACGGTAATCGCGGCAGCTTTTTTCTCAGTGGGTAAGTCAGCAAACTTCTTCTCGTAAAGGAAGATTTGGGCCAACACTTGGTTAGAAAAAGAACCGTCCATAATCCGTGAAGGATGACCTGTTGCATTGCCTAAATTAACCAGGCGACCTTCAGATAACAAAATCAAAAAGTCCTTGGGATCTTCGCTGCGGTAAACTTGGTGAACCTGAGGCTTGACCTCTTGCCAGCGCCACGCTTTGCGCATAAAGGCAGTGTCAATTTCGTTGTCGAAGTGGCCAATATTGCAGACCACTGCACCACGCTTGAGATGGGCCAGGATGTTCTTGTCACAAACGTTGTAGTTGCCAGTAGCCGTAACGACAAGGTCAGTTTTAGAGAGTAAATCCAGATCAAGGCTCTCAACCGTGCCGTCGTTCTTGCCATTTTTGTAAGGGGAAACAACCTCAAAACCATCCATGCAAGCTTGCATGGCGCAGATCGGATCAACTTCAGCTACTTTGACAATCATGCCTTCTTGGCGAAGGGAGGCGACAGAGCCTTTGCCGACATCACCGTAGCCGATCACAAGGGCTTTTTTGCCCGAGAGGAGGTGATCGGTAGCGCGCTTGATAGCATCGTTCAAGCTGTGGCGGCAGCCGTATTTGTTATCGTTTTTGGTTTTAGTAACGGCGTCATTGACGTTGATGGCAGGAATTTTCAGCTCGCCTTTCTCCAACATTTCAAACAAACGGTGCACCCCTGTGGTGGTTTCTTCGGTGACGCCATGAATGCGCTCAAGCATTTGAGGATACTGCTGATGGATGTGGCCAGTAAGGTCGCCGCCGTCATCCAAAATCATGTTGGCATCCCACAGTTCTCCATCTGTGCCGTGACAGGTTTGCTCGATGCACCAGATGTACTCTTCTTCGGTTTCGCCTTTCCAGGCAAATACGGGGATGCCTGCTGCTGCGATCGCAGCAGCAGCATGGTCTTGAGTTGAGAAAATATTGCACGAAGACCAGCGAACTTCAGCACCGAGTTCACACAGGGTTTCAATCAAAACCGCTGTTTGAATAGTCATGTGAATGCAGCCAATAATTTTGGCATTGGCCAAGGGCTGGCTGTCACGATACTTGGCACGAATCGCCATGAGTGCAGGCATCTCACCTTCAGCGATCGCGATTTCTTTGCGGCCCCACTCAGCCAAAGAAATATCAGCGACTTTGTAATCTAACGTGCCTGTGGGCGCTGTATCAGGAATGCGGGTGCTAGTAGCAATCATAAGTTTGTTCGGGTAGGTCTGTAGGTCTCTTTGTCTGTAGGTCTGTCAGCCTGTCGGCCTGTCGGTCTGTCAGTGTGTAAGTCTGTAAGGTCTATAAATTATTGAGTCTGTAAATCTATTGAGTCTAGAAATCTACTCATGCTTAGCTTACCTGCAACAAAGAAGTGTGAACACCCGAAAAACCCTAGTAGCCCATGCATACAACCGATGCATATATATTGATGCTATTGATTAAGTAAATGCTAACTCGAACATTGATCTGGTTACAGCCCTCTGTCTAGGCCTAGGTGATGTGAGTCTTGATGATGCGAGTCTTGGGGATAGGAGTCTTGAGGATAGGAGTCTTGAGGATAGGAGTCTTGAGGATATGGGTCTTTCAGAGCAAAACTGCGCTGACGCACATCCTCACAAAATGCCTTGGCAGCCTCAATCCCCTGCTTCCTTAAGTTGATGTAGGGTTTGGCAAAAGGCGGTTGCCATTCTGATAAGCCCAGCAAATCTGACGTTACCAAGACCTGCCCGTCGCAATGCGAACCCGCCCCAATGCCAATCGTTGGAATCGTCAGTGCTTGACTGATTCTTTGCGCGAGCTGATCGGGCATATGCTCTAGCACAATCGCAAACACCCCCGCTTGCTCTAGCGCCATGGCCTCGTTAAAGATGCGATCGCTGCGGCTGCGCTCTTTCCCTGCTGCCGAAAGCTGCCAAATTTGTACACGGACTGAGGGGTCAACCCCACATGGCCCATCACCGGAATCCCCGCTTCTACCACTGCAGCAATGATGTTGACCATGGCGTCATAGCCACCTTCCATCTTCACCGCCTGAGCGCCCGTTTCTTTGAGGATGCGGCCTGCTGCTGCCATCGCTGCCGCCCGACTCACTTGATAGCTCAAGAAAGGCAAATCGACGACCACCAACGTTTTACGAATGGCGCGGCACACCATCTTGGCATGGTGCACCATATCATCTAAGGTCAGTGGCAATGTTGTGTCATGGCCCATCACTGACATGGCCATCGAATCGCCCACTAAGACGATATCAACACCAGCTATATCAACCATCTGCGCAGAGAGATAGTCCCAAGCAGTCAGCATTGCGATCGCCTTTCCCTGCTGCTTCCACTGCGCAAACTGATGCACATTGACGATCATGACCTTTTCTCCTGTGCCTGCCCAATCCGCAACATCCACGGACGGTCTGAACGACAACAGAATATCAAACCTAGCGATCGCCCTTGAAGTAGAGATTACCGCGCTCCAGCAGCGCTTACCAGTGAACCATGGGGCGTGCCTCTACCCGTGACCGTACTCACCCAGCCCAGCCCCTCAGTGGTACCCACCCAAATTTTATTGCCCGTATCAGGCGAAATGGTCAGGATATGCTCCGAAGGTAAGCTCGGGACTCTGCCCACAATTGCACCATTGTAAGGATTCAGTTTAAGCAAGCCCGTACGCGTGCCTACCCACAGACTTTGAGTAGAATCAAACGCTAGCGCCCCCACATTTTGTCCCCGCAGTTGAGTGACCGATCGCAGCAGTTGCCCGGTGCGGCTATCTAACACCAATAGTCCTGTCGGCGTCCCTACCCACAGCGTTCCTTGCGGCCCCACAGCCATAGCCTGAGCCGAGCGCCCTGGCAAATTGTCTATGCGAGCGCTGACGTAGGCTGATGCCGTATTGACACGCACTAGACCTTCTAAAGTCCCTACCCACAAATTGCCATCCGGTGTCAGACCCAGCGTATTTGCACTCACACCAGGCAATGCCTGCAGCGTTGTCATTAACAGCCCTTCATCTGGACTGATCATCGCTAGCCCGCGATCAGTGCCCACCCACAAAAAGCCTCGCTGATCGATCAGCATTGCCAGCACCCGATTAGAAGGCAGCCGAAAATTTTGTGCAGTCACCTCATTGATCCGTGGCTCTACCCGGTACGATTCCCTCCGGCGTCCCGAGCCAAATGCGACCCACCTTGTCTTGCGCCATCGCGTCA
>JAAUPS010000162.1 GCA_012033015.1 Phormidesmis sp. RL_2_1 | reverse complement strand
CGACATCGCAGCACCACCTACAGCAGTCGTCGCACCGCCAGCCAAACCGCCAGTCAAACTGCCAGCCAACCGCCGCCAGCCAAACCGCCGCCAGCCAAACCGCCGCTAAAACCAGATATTCCCGCGACTACGCCTCCACCTATCGGCCCGGAGACGATTCGACCTACCGCCCTTACAATCGCACTGCAGCAGCCTACCAAACCACCGCATCTAGAGCCAATAGCACACGCGCAGGCAGCTATCGTCCGCCCTATGAAGCCTATCGCCAAGCCAACAGCTATGCCCCACCATACAATTCTGACTACCCTATCGGGGGCAGCTATCCCAGCAGTCGGTGGCCCCGTCAAGAAACCGCCAGCCAAAATGCGGCAGCCAAAAACGAATCCCATAAAAACGAATCAAACCACAAGAGCACCGAGGCCAAGCCATCGCGTTCAGTCAATAGCTCAGGCAATAGCTCAGGCAATAGCTCAGCCAATAGCTCAGCCAATAGCTCAGGCAATGGCTCAGCCAATCGCAGCTCAACCTACGCCAAAACCTCAGATACCGCCTCAACCAATGGCCAAAGCGGCAGCCTCAAAACAGAATCTGGCCCATCGTCAAACTACAGCACATCAGCTAGAGCCAAACGTGATCCAGACTTGAGTGGTGCGGACATGAGAGGCGCAAACCTCAAAGAAAAAGACTTCTCAGGTCGCAACCTCAGCAATGCCAACCTAGCCGGTGCCGATCTCAGCGATACCTTCATGCACAAGGTCAATCTCAACCGGGCTAATCTGCGTAAGGCCCGTCTGTTTAGGGCGAACTTACTGCAGGCCGACTTGAGCCACGCCGATTTGAGCGGCGCTGATCTCATTGGCGCAGACCTCAGCGGCGCAGACCTCAGCGGCGCAGACCTCAGCGGTGCCAAAGTGGGCTACGGCGACAAAATTATGGTGAAGCTACTAGGGGCACGCTTGACTGGCACCATCATGCCCAATGGGCGCATCCATGAATAAGCGCTTTCGGCCTTAAGGCTTCATAATTTCCTCAGAATTGACACCTAATCTTGTAGCAAAGACGGGCTGTGAAGTATCAAAGGTAAGGTTATGAGAGCACTTTTACTCTCCCCTGAGTTTCCCCAATCATTCTGGTCATACGATCGGTTTATGGAAATTGCAGGACTCAAGGCTGTGATTCCGCCCCTAGGCATTTTGACGGTAGCAGCCCTTTTGCCCAGCGATTGGGATATCCGATTTTATGATCGCAATGTTGCACCTGAAACCGAAGCTGACTGGGCTTGGTGCGACATCGTCATACTTTCCGCCATGCTGGTGCAGCGGCCTGACTTTCAACGGTTGATTATCAAAGCCAAGCAGTTAGGCAAAAGCGTAGCGGTCGGCGGCCCGTATCCAACCTCTGTGCCAGAAGAAGCACTAGCCTACGGGGCCGACTACCTGATACTGGATGAAGGTGAAATCACCGTGCCGATGTTTTACAGGCACTCGCCCGTCAAGCGCCCACAGGAACCTTTCGTGCTACCGAAAAACCTGACGTGACCACTAGCCCCATCCCCCGATTTGACCTGCTGCAGCGCGATGCCTATCTGATGATGGCCATTCAGTTCTCTCGGGGCTGCCCCTTTAACTGTGAGTTTTGCGACATTATTTCCCTATATGGCCGCAAGCCCCGTACCAAAAACACTGAGCAAACCTTAGCCGAACTCCAAACGCTCTATGACTTAGGCTGGCGCGGTTCAGTCTTTATCGTCGATGACAACTTCATTGGCAATCAGCGCAATGTAAAGCGCTTTTTGCGAGATTTACTGCCCTGGATGATTGAGCATCGCTATCCCTTTACGTTCATGACCGAGGCATCGGTGAATTTGGCCGAAGATGATGAGCTCTTGTCGTTAATGGTGGAAACAGGTTTTTACGCGGTCTTTTTGGGCATTGAAACGCCCGATCAAGACAGCTTACACGTGAGCAAAAAACTGCAAAACACCCGCCATCCCTTAGTAGAAGCTTGCCACAAAATCAACCAGGCAGGACTGTTGATCTACGCCGGATTTATTTTAGGGTTTGATGGTGAGCGCACTGGCGCAGGCGATCGCATTCAAGCCTTCGTAGAACAAACCCACATTCCTCAACCGATGCTCGGCCTACTTCAGGCTTTGCCACACACCGCCCTATGGGAGCGGCTCAAAACAGAAAATCGTCTCAAACTCAAAGAGCAAACACCCATAGGCGATCAAAACACCTTAATGAACTTCGAGCCGACTCGACCCATAGATGAAATTGCCAAAGAGTATGTAGCAGGATTTTGGTCAATGTACGAACCAAGCCGCTATCTGCGGCGCTGCTTACACCAGTGTTTAAGCATTGGCGAGTCAAATCTGGAGCCAAACAAAGACCACATAGACCGCAAAACCAACCCACAACCGCCTCCATCTAGCCGCAAACAAACCATGAAATTCCCCTTGAACAAAGGGTTACGGCTAGTAGCCCAAGTGATTTGGTGGCAAGGCATTCGCCGCGCCGATATGCGCCGTCAATTTTGGCAGCAGCTCATTGAGATTTTGCGCAAAAGACCTCAAATGTTTAATCTGTATATTGGGCTGTGTGCTGCCGGAGAACATTTTTGGCAATACCGCATCCAGGTGAGAGAACGTATCGCTGAACAAATTGGCTATGATTTACTCTCGCCTAGTTCAGATAGCCTCAAAACACACCCAGTATCAACAGTACTCAAAGTCCCAGAAACGGTCTCGCATTAGCGGCTCTGATGAGCAGTTTTTCTGCTTCTTTCTGTCTTGCTGGCTGCTACGGGAAACCGATTTGGGAAGCACTGATTTGACCAAAATCTTCTGCAATTCCTAAGCGTTGCGCTGCGCTGCAAATTGACGTTTTTGCACCAAGCTACTCCAGGTCAGTGCAACAGCAAACCCTAGGGTAGAAAGCAACACCACACTGGCCCCGCTGGCAATATCAAAGTAATAGCTCAGGTAAATGCCAAAAAGAGAGAAAAAGCCGCCCAATCCTGCCGAGATGAAAATCATATGGCTAAAGCGATCGCTCAACAGTCGCGCAATCGACGCCGGAATCACCACCGCCGAAATCACCATCGTCACCCCCAAAATTTGCAAGGTTGTCACCAACAGTGCTGCCAACATCAGCGCGAACAACACATCCATTGACATCACCGGCACCCCATGCACTTGGGCGACCTCGCGATCAAAACACCAAAACAGCAGGGGCCGGTAAAAAGCCACAATCAGCCCCAGCAAAATGCACGTCACCACACCCACTACCCATACATCACTCGGCGCAATCCCTAGCACATTGCCAAACAAGGCCGCTTCAAAACTCTGGGTAAACTGACGGTAAGTGCTAATAATCGCAATTCCCATCGCAAAGCTAGCAGTAGTCACAATCCCAATCGCAGCATCTGCATAAATTTTACGGGTACTAAGATATTGAATCAGCAGCGCCGCGCCAAAGCCCCAAAGCCCCGAACCAACATAAAAATTCATCCCAATCACATAGCTCAGTACCGCCCCACCTAAAATAGCGTGGGAAAGGCCATGGGCAATGTAGCTCATCCGACGCGTGGTAATGTAAACCCCCATCACGCCACAAAGTAAGCCCGCCATGGAAGAGACCAGCAGCGCTCGGGTAAAAAAATCGTATTGGAAAGGACGCAGCAACAGCTCCATTTGAGATAGGCCCTCTTAAATATAACAACAGATCATATATAGCTTCTGTCGAGTGAGTTAGGACAAGAGTCATTCTCCTCGGAGAGGCTACGCCAACGCTAGCAGCCTTGATTCGCAGCGACTCACTCGACGAGCAGCGGTGAGACCCTGCGTCGTCGTACGGCGCTAAGGAATGCTCACCAAGATAAGGAATGCTCACCAAGACACAGTAAGAATGCATCTTTAGCTTTGCTATATGCAGCCTGGAAAACTATCGCGATGACAGATTTGGCCTAGTATCACCTCACTTAAGCATCACCTAAAATTAGGCATCACCTCAATGAGGCATCACCTCAATGAAATTGTGCGCTGGGTGCTTTGGCTCATCTTTTTTCTCATCTTAGGCTAAGCTGATGCGATTTCTTAGACGGCGGCTAGTCTGTGCCCAAGGCGATAGTTCGCCGTTATTTTTGTAGTGTGATTTGTAGTGTGACCTGTAGCGTTACGAGGAGTATCGGTATGTGCGGAATTGTAGGATATATTGGCACCCAAGCAGCCAGTAGCATTTTAATCGAAGGCTTAAAAACGCTTGAATACCGAGGCTATGACTCGGCAGGTGTGGCCACCGTGAGCGAAGGGAAACTACAGCGAACTCGTGCTAAAGGCAAGCTCGTGAATTTGCAAACCAAGCTCGAAGGTTTGGAAGATCCATCTCGCTTGGGCATTGGCCATACGCGCTGGGCCACCCATGGCAAACCAGAAGAACACAACGCCCATCCCCATACCGATACCAAAGAACGCATTGCCGTGGTGCAAAACGGCATCATTGAAAACTACCGCGAGCTGCGAGCAGAACTCAAAGACAAAGGCCATCATTTTCGCTCAGATACCGATACAGAAGTGATTCCTCACTTGATTGCCGAGTACCTAGAAAATCCGTTAGATGAAAGCATTCTGACAACGCAATCAGAGCTTTTGGAAGCGATCAGACAAGCGGTAAACCGTCTGCAGGGCGCGTTTGCTTTAGCCATCATTTCCATTGATTTCCCCGATGAGCTGATTGTCGTGCGTCAGCAAGCGCCCCTCGCGATTGGCTTTGGCCAAGGGGAATTTTTCTGTGCGTCGGATACGCCTGCGATTATGCCCTACACCCAAGCGGTGTTAACCCTAGAAAATGGTGAGATTGCCCGCCTGACGCCAATGGGCGTAGAGGTATACGACTTTCCCGGCCACCGCCTCAAGAAAAAGCCCCAAACCCTGAACTGGAACCCCATCATGGTGGAGAAACAGGGCTTTAAGCACTTTATGCTCAAAGAAATTTATGAGCAGCCTGGGGTAGTTCGCACCTGCTTAGAAACCTACTTGGATACGGCTTGGGAGCCGAACAGCGGCCACTCACCTATTCGCTTAGCGCTTCCGGATGCGTTGCTCAACGATTTGCAGCACATCCAAATTTTGGCTTGTGGCACAAGCTGGCACGCCAGCTTAGTGGGCAAATACTTGCTAGAGCAGGTTGCGGGCATTCCGACTGTGGTGCAGTATGCCTCTGAGTTTCGCTATGCGCCTGCACCGTTGATGCCTAATACACTCACCATTGGGGTGACACAGTCGGGAGAAACGGCAGATACACTGGCGGCTTTAGACATGGAGCAAACGCGCCGATTGGCGAGCGGCAAGGCCCAGTATGCACCGCGAATGCTGGGCATTACCAACCGTATGGACAGCTCATTGGCTCGATTGATTCCCCATATCGTGGGCACCATGGCAGGTATTGAAATTGGGGTGGCGGCGACCAAAACGTTTGTGGCACAGCTCATGGCATTTTACTTTTTGGCGTTGGAGTTGGCCTATCGTCGTCAGTCGATTTCGCTGGAGCGAATAGGGGAGATTATTGATGGGCTGCGGCAGCTACCGGCTCAGCTAGAGCTGGTGCTGGAAAGTCAGGAACGCTACGTAGAAGAGCTATCCCATGACTTTGCTGATACCAAGGATTTCATTTTTATTGGTCGCGGAATTAACTATCCGATTGCCCTAGAAGGTGCTTTAAAACTCAAAGAAATTAGCTATATCCATGCGGAGGGATATCCGGCGGGCGAGATGAAGCATGGGCCGATTGCACTCCTCGATGAAAAGGTACCGGTCGTGGCGATCGCCACAAAAGGCACCGTGTATGAAAAAGTGCTCTCCAATGCTCAAGAGGCGAAAGCCCGCGACGCTCGGTTGATTGGGGTCGTGCCGATGAACGATGTTGAGGCCGAAGAAACCTTCGATGCACTATTGCCTGTGCCTGATGTAGACGAACTGCTCTCCCCGATACTCACTGTTGTACCGGTACAGTTGCTGTCGTACCACATTGCCGCCCGCCGCGGTCTAGATGTCGATCAGCCCCGGAACTTGGCAAAGTCAGTCACTGTGGAGTAAGGCTTAGGCCGTTTTGTAGCCTAGGGCACAAAATTCTCAGGGCAGTATCATGAAACGCTCATGATTCTCAGAGAATTTTGTGCGTTTCTTTAGGGGAGATTCTAGGGGTTCTCAGAGCGCGTTGTCATCTTGGTCAGTAACGAATCAAACCAACCTCGTTATTTAAGGAGACCAATGATGAAACGCTTTTTCCTGTCTGCTGTAGTTGTTTTGCTCGGTATGAGCACCCTTGTACCGATGGCTTCTGCCAATAGTGGTGAACGTGGCAGCCAAGTCTCTACCACCCGTGAAGTCTCGGAGAGCGCAAGCTTGATTGATTTGGTACGGCACAACCGTGCGGTACGCAACAAGTAGTCTTTCCATTGACGCTGATGTTCGTTGACGCTGACTTAAAGATGCTGACTCAAGGATGCTGACTTGAAGATCAAAATGCTGACTTAAAGATCAAAAAACGTCCTGCCTAAAAGGCATTGTCAGCAGCTTTAAAGGCGTTCAACGACATCTCATCAAATCAACGCTGCCGAGGTTTATAAAATTTAAGCCTCGGTATTTGTTTGCGTGTTTGAAAAAACGATGTAGTCTTAATGGGCGCTATTTAAGGATTTTCTGCAAAGATGAAAGCAATTGTGGTCGGCAGTGGGGGGCGTGAGCACGCTTTAGCTTGGAAGCTATTGCGATCGCCTCAGGTCACCGAAGTGGTATGTATTCCGGGCAACGGTGGTACAGCCCTGTTAGCGGGCTGTCGTAACGTGGCCATGGCCGACACTGAAGCTGACGGTATCGCCCGCTGCGCTTTGGTCAATAATATGAGCTTTGTCTTGGTCGGGCCTGAGCAACCTTTGGCAGAAGGACTAGCTGATGCGCTTAAAGCTCAAGGCATTAAAGTATTTGGCCCGAGTAAAGCAGGCGCGCAAATAGAAGCGAGCAAAGCTTGGGCCAAAGCGCTGATGGCTGAAGCCAAGGTGCCAACAGCAGCAGCGGCTGTCTTTACCGATGCCGAAAGGGCGATCGCACACCTGCAGCAGCAAAGCACACCTATCGTCGTCAAAGCCGACGGGCTCGCTGCTGGCAAAGGGGTGACAGTGGCGAGCACAGTAGATGAAGCGATCGCCGCCATTCAAACTGCTTTTAGCGGTCAATTTGGCGCAGCCGGTGAGCGCGTTGTCATTGAAGAGTTTTTGCAGGGCCAAGAAGTGTCCGTCCTAGCCGTCACCGATGGCCAAACCATTCGCCCTTTATTACCGGCTCAAGATCATAAGCAAGTGGGCGAAGGCGATACCGGGCCGAATACAGGTGGCATGGGGGCCTATGCCCCGACCCCGGTGATGCCCACTGAACTGTTAAATCGCGTGCAAATTGAGATTTTAGAACCCACATTAAAAGCGTTGCAAGCCCGTGGGATTGATTATTGTGGGGTACTGTATGCCGGATTGATCGTCACCCCTGCAGGCGATCCTAAAGTGATTGAATTCAACTGCCGCTTTGGCGATCCTGAAACGCAAGCCGTGCTGCCTTTGCTGGAAACGCCATTGGAAGACATTGTGATGGCCTGCTGTGAGAAAAAACTGGATCG
Organism: Phormidesmis sp. RL_2_1; assembly: GCA_012033015.1. Taxonomy (GTDB): domain Bacteria; phylum Cyanobacteriota; class Cyanobacteriia; order Phormidesmidales; family Phormidesmidaceae; genus Phormidesmis. The sequence goes on along the minus strand of JAAUPS010000162.1, from coordinate 4,066 downwards.
CCTGCCGCCTTTTAGCTGGAAGAATGCCGCCTCTGCCTGTGTGGTGATGGCGGCTGAGGGATATCCCGGCCCCTGTAAAAAGGGCTTGAGCATCGATGGTATTGCCAATGTTGAAGCCGATGATGCCGACGTCGTCGTCTTTCATGCGGGCACACGGTTGAGTCAAGAGGGTCTGATGAGTACGGGGGGACGGGTGCTAGGGGTCAGTGCGATCGCACCCGACTTTTCTGCAGCACTCGCTAAAGCCTATCGCGCCGTTGACAACATTCAGTTTCCGGGCAGCTACTACCGCCGAGATATCGGTCATCGGGTCAAAGGCATCACCCATCAGGGCATCACCTCATGAAAGCAGCACCATGGGCCATAGAGTTGAGCAAGCCATTGGGCCTTTAGATATGAGGTCATTAGCGTAGAAACCGCTCCCCGTCTAGAATTAGATAAATCCGACCAATATCCCAAAACTCAGGCTAAGGCTAGCCATGCAACTGTTCAGTCAACTCAAAGCGTTATTCGCCAGGTGGTGGAGTGATTTTACCCTCCAAACACGGCTGATGGCCGGTGCCACCTTACTGGTCTCGCTAATTATGAGTGGCCTGACCTTTTGGGCTGTAAACACCATTCAACAAGACGCACAGCTCAACGACACCCGCTTTGGTCGTGACTTGGGCCTATTGCTCGCAGCCAACGTCGCCCCCTTAGTTGAAACCAACGATCGCGCAGAACTGGCCCGGTTTTCCTATCGGTTTTACGAAAATACCTCCAACGTTCGCTACATGCTCTACGCCGACCAAGACGGCGAGATTTTTTTGGGATTCCCTACTCCGAGCCCTCGGTTAAAAATTCCTTGACCCTGCGGCGGCGAATGAAACTACCGACGAACTACACCAGCAGCGCCGATGCGCCGATGGTGCGTCAGCATCTCACCCCAGCAGGCATGGTGACCGATGTGTTCGTCCCCCTGATGATTGACGACCAGTACAAAGGCATGTTGGCCATGGGAATCAATCCTAATCCCACTGTCGTCGCCTCCTCTCACCTCACCCGCGATGTCACCATTGCCGTATTTGTTTCGATTTGGGTGATGGTCATTTTAGGGGCAGTGATTAATGCGCTGACCATTACTCAGCCGATTAAGGAACTGCTGCTGGGCGTCAAAAGCATTGCCATTGGTAATTTCAAACAGCGTATTGATTTACCGTTAGGGGGCGAACTGGGCGAATTGATTTATAGCTTCAACGATATGGCAGAGCGCCTAGAGCGTTATGAAGCGCAAAATATTGAAGAACTCACAGCAGAAAAAGCCAAGCTAGAAAGCTTGGTATCAACCATTGCTGATGGTGCGATTTTGCTCGATGCGGAAACCAATCTGGTACTCGCCAACATTGCCGCTCGACGCATTCTCGGTTGGGAAACCAACTTGCCCGTCAGCGGCAGCATTTTGGACAAACTACAGCCAGAAGTGCGCGCTCAGCTAGCGCCGCCATTGGTACAGGCCGTATCTGGCAAAGATCACGAAGGCAGCGAGTTTCGGATGGGCTTGATGGATGGCAATCGCACCATTCGCGTCTTGCTCAATACCGTACTCGATCAATCTCGCGAAAACATCAAAGGGGTGGCCATTACCCTACAGGACATCACCCGTGAAGTAGCGCTGAACGAAGCCAAGAGCAATTTTATCAGCAATGTTTCGCACGAGCTGCGCACCCCTTTATTCAATATCAAATCATTTATTGAAACGCTGCATGAGTACGGCGAAGACCTGAGCGAACAAGAGCGCAAGGAGTTTTTGGCAACAGCTAACAATGAAACCGATAGACTCACGCGCCTGGTCAACGATGTGCTCGATCTTTCACGCTTAGAGTCGAGTCGCCGCTACGAATTTACTGCGGTCGAGATGGATGGGCCGATCGATCAGGTGTTGCGCACCTACCAGCTCAATGCCAAAGATAAGCAAATCACGCTCGAAAAAGATATTGAAGACAAACTGCCTGCTAGCCTAGGCAATTATGACTTGCTGCTGCAGGTCTTTGGCAACTTAGTAGGCAATGCCCTCAAGTTTACGCCAGCAGGCGGCAGGGTCGTCATTAGGGCGTACCGCGCACCTAGCCTGAATCCACAGCTCATTCAAAATGTGCGCATTGAAATTGGCGATACGGGGCTAGGGATCGATGAAGAAGATCAAGCGGCCATTTTTGAGCGGTTTTTCCGGGTGGAAAATCGAGTGCATACCCTAGAGGGCACTGGCTTAGGACTCTCGATTGTGAAAAACATTATGGACAAGCACAACAGTAAAATGAACTTAGTCAGTAAGGTCGGCGTGGGCACCACCTTTTGGTTTGATCTGCCGGTCTATGACTTGGCGGAATATGCCCATAGCCAGACTACTGAGCAGCACTCAACGGCTGAGGTGCAAACGAGTCCACAGCAGTCCTTGGGTGCTGGCTCTATATCTGCTGGCTCTATATCTGGCCCTCCTATATCTGGCCCTGCAGAGACAATCGCACAGCAGACGGCGACGGCAGTCGATATCAGCTAGGAGGTTGGCAATCTCAATCTCAATCAGATACTACCTTTACCCCCTAGCCCCTGACTCAAGCTGGGATATGGATTTTTGCGCAAGTCGCTGATCAAAGCGCATAAGTCATTGATCAAAGCGCATCAAAGCGCATCAAATCGGTAGATTTTGTGACGATTTTGCTCTAGGAACAAGTACCTATTGATTTCTCAAAGGCTTTTTGTGTCTGTCATAGAGGCGATTACGAGTAGTGAAAACACAGCGCTTGAGCAGTGGCTGTGTCATCTTCTAAACGTTGGGTAGAGGTTCGCTTTGGGCTGCGCTGACTACAATAATAGGCAAAATACTGTTTTCTTCAAGGAAGCCTATGAGTTTGCTATCTCAGCTCAAAGAAATGACCACCGTCGTCGCCGACACAGGTGACATCGGCGCGATTGAAAAATTCACACCTCAAGATACCACCACCAATCCTTCACTGATTACGGCGGCAGCCCAGCTTCCCCAATACCAAAGCATCGTCGATGAGACGTTACAGCAAGCCAAAGACAAGCTCGGTGAGTCGGCTACAGAACAGGCTGTTGCCAAAGAAGCGTTTAAGCATTTGGCGGTGGCCTTCGGCAAAAAAATTCTAGAGATTGTGCCAGGGCGAGTGTCTACTGAAGTAGATGCAAGGCTCTCGTACGATACCCAAGGCACCCTAGCGACTGCGCGCGAGCTGATTGCAGAGTATGAGGCAGCAGGCATTCGTCGCGATCGCATCCTGATCAAAATTGCCTCGACGTGGGAAGGCATCAAAGCCGCCGAAATCCTAGAAAAGGAAGGCATTCACTGCAACCTAACACTGCTGTTTGGCTTGCATCAGGCCATTGCCTGCGCCGAAGCCCAAGTCACTTTGATTTCGCCCTTTGTAGGCCGCATCCTCGACTGGTACAAAAAAGACACCGGTCGTGATAGCTATCCTCCCTCCGAAGATCCAGGCGTACTGTCGGTGACCGAAATTTATAACTACTACAAAAAATTCGGCTACACAACAGAAATCATGGGTGCGAGCTTCCGCAATATCGACGAAATTAAAGAGCTAGCGGGCTGTGATTTATTAACCATCTCTCCTAAGTTGCTTCAGACTCTGTCGGAAATGGATGGTGAGCTGCCCCGTAAGCTTTGCCCTGACAATGCCAAAAACTTAGAGATTGAAAAGACAACCGTAGATAAAGCCACTTTTGATGAAATGCATCAAGCTAATCGCATGGCTAACGAAAAGCTAGACGAAGGTATTGTTGGCTTTACCAAAGCGCTAGAAGAGTTAGAGCAACTTTTAATTGATCGCTTAGCGCAAATGAATCAACCTGCAACAGTCTAAATGCCATTATCTATAGCGTGTGCCGGATGCATAACGCCGACGGCGAGGCTAGCCACCGGTACACGCGCGTCGCTTGGGTCTGTTGTCACCTACATTCCGCCCTTTGAATTGTCACATTGAGAAATAATGACAGAGTATGATGGAAAAGCGCAGACAGGGGCCAAGCGATCACCAAAACTATCGATACGTTA
>JAAUPS010000161.1 GCA_012033015.1 Phormidesmis sp. RL_2_1 | reverse complement strand
AAACTGTGGATTAAAACTGTGGATTAATACCGTAGGTTAAAACCAACGTGGGTTGATACAAATGTGGATTGAAACAGCAAACATCTGTGCTGCAATCTACGCTGCCGCTGCTTCTAGCACCTCAATCCGATAGTTTTCAATCACCGGATTTGCCAGCAACTTAGCGCAAATGGTGTCGAGCTGCTGTTGCGCCGAAGCTTCACTTTCAGCCGTCAGCGTTAGCTCAATGTATTTACCAATGCGAACCTTAGAGACATTGTCATAGCCCATATGGCTGAGCCCAGAGCGCACCGCCGTGCCCGCCGGGTCAAGGACAGAAGGTCGTAGGGTGACATATACTTTGGCGTGATACATAGTCGAGGGTAAAAGCCCCACTGGAGAAGAATGCGCCACCGCAGTTGACCCCACAAAGGAGATAGGAAAGAACATGTGTAATCCTACCGTAATTATCTCCTGTCAGCAGCGCCAGTTTGCCCCTGACGCCATTAAGCTAGAAGTAATACGCTGATGGTTAGCAAACTGGCCGTAAGGTCGTGATGGGCTAGCACATACTATCAACATATATAGCAACATATATATCTATACTTTTGATAAGCGCCCTACAGTAGGCCAGATGATCAGGCCAGATCATCTGACTAGATAATTAGGCCAGATAATTAGGCCAGAAGATATTAATTGGGCCAGATAAACAGGTAGTAGGCAAGATGAAAAGCCGTCGTACTCGCAGCCAAAGCCAAGTTTTTGATCTCTTGAAGCAGCTCAAAAGCGCTATTTCAGCTCAAGAACTATACCTGCAATTGCGACAACAGCAAGTCAGCATGGGGCTAGCGACGGTATATCGAGCTTTAGAATCGCTCAAGCTCGAAGGGGCAGTACAGGTTCGCACCCTATCGAGTGGTGAATCACTCTACAGCTTGGCCAAAGAAGATACCCATCACCTCACCTGTGTGCGCTGTGGAAACTCGGCTGTGATGGATGAGTGCCCCGTACATGGGTTAGAAAGCCATTTGACGGAGTCCCATCACTTTCAAATTTTTTATCACACCCTAGAATTTTTTGGCCTTTGCGAAAAATGTCAACTGACAGAAGAAGATTCTCTGACGGCAACTGGCTGACCGAGAAAACCCATGGCTTCTTCGCACCAAGCAATCCAGGCTAACTGCTGTCGAATACCGGCCCGTAAGGATAGATACTGAAACTGTTCTTCGCGAGACAAATCGGGCCGTTGGGCGTATTGCTTGGCGATGAACTGATAGCTTTTGAGCTTTTCTTTGTGTTGCTGATAGTAGGTGTCTAGGGTAATCAGTAGGGTTTCGGTCGGCACCGTATGGCCAACCGAAAGCTTGACCAGCAGATCGGACTTTAAAGGTGCGATCGCCTCTCCTTGACCAATCCACTGCTGCAAATGTCGCCTGCCACTATCGGTAACGGTGTAGAGCTTTTTGTTAGGCCGATTTTCCTGCTCAATTTTTTCAGAGAGCAAATGTTCATCATCTTCCAGCTTAGCGAGCGCCTTATAAATTTGCTGGTGACTAGCACTCCAATAGCACTCTACTGATTTATTGAACCGCTTGACCAAGTCATAGCCACTGCAAGGCTGGTTAATCAACGCTGCCAAAATCGCATAGGAAAGAGCCATATTCTAATCCAAGAATATTCACCAACAGACATATTAGCCCATATGCTCCGACACTGATCCAAAGGCGGCAACGGTAGATACCGGTCGTAAATTTGCCCATGTCAATCGCTTGCTGCTCAGTGAAGAGAAGAGCGCTCAGCAAAAAGACACTGGCGAATGATGGGGAAGCCTGCTGATAGCATCCATACGCCGATGTGTCAGAGGCGCAAGTTAACCAGCTTGAGCCAGTCATCAGATGCTTAAAAGCATTGGCATTTCAAGCCTTAACAGGCTAAGACCTAAGAGCTAGCGGGCTCGGCTGCTGTCAATCCTGATGCCATCGGCAAGCTAGAAGATAGCTGACCGGTAAGACCATTGGCCACAGAGGCACCGGGCAAATCTGCGCCGTCACGGTTAAAAACTTGAGGCATCAAACTGGCCATTTCCAGCGCACTCATGGCATAGCTCCAGCCGAGATTGCTTTTAATTCCAGCTCTTTCCAATGCCTGCTGCATAGAGTCTGTCGTCAGGACTCCAAATACTAATGGCACGCCTGTGTGTAGGCTGGTTGCAGCAATACCTTTGGCGACCTCTCCCGCAACGTAGTCAAAGTGAGGCGTTTGGCCCCTAATCACAGCACCTAGACAAATAATGGCGCTGTAGCGGCCACTTAGAGCCAACTGACGAGCCACCATAGGCACCTCAAAGCACCCAGGCACCCAAGCATAATCGACCTGAGTACCATGGGGATCAATATCTATGCCGTGACGTTTCAGGCAATCTTGAGCCCCGGCCAGCAGTTTTGTCGTGACCAAATCATTAAACCGGCCGATCACAAAGGCAAACTTCATGCTGCCTGTCTCAGTGAAATTGCCTTCAAAAACTGCCATAGGGCTCCGATAGCTTAAAAAAAACCGGCGAAAAATCGAACGATTGACAACCCATTTAGGCTGTTTAAACGACGAGATAGTTTAGCCCACCTACGACGACAACCAACACGCCCCAGACAATAGAGCCAAGAAAAATGAGTCGTTTTGACTGATCCCAGTCACCTGGTGAAGCGTAAGCAACCGGTACACCAATAATCATTACAAAAGACCAGAGCACTAAGACGAACAGAGCTAGCTGAAAAATAACAGACATGATCTTTCTACTCTCAAAACACTATTTAATCTGCGTTGAATCCCAGCAATAGCTAGAAATCTTATATAGGTAAGCTATCAAAATCAGTACCGCTTGCCAAAGGAATTAAGATGACTTTATGGATTTAGTGCTGTGCCATACGACGGCTGATTTCGACACCATAGGAGCGGCAGTGGGCGTAACCTGCCTGCGTCCGGGGAGTCGTATTGTCTTGACAGCCGGTGCGCACCCAAGCGTACAGGATTTTTTGGTCCTGTGGCGAGACCAATACCCGCTGATAGAACGACGGGCGGTAATTTTTGATGAGGTGCGATCGCTCACCTTGGTGGATGCTTGCCAGCGTGATCGATTCTCTCCTGTCGGGGAGTGGCTCCAACAGGCCGAGCAGAAAGGTTTGCCCATTGACATATACGACCACCACCACAGCCAAGAGCCAGACAGCCAAGAGCCAGACAGCCAAGAGCCAGACAGCCAAAATAATCACCCCAACAAGATTCAAAACCGTGATCAGAGCAATCAACAGCTCCAGCATTGCGATTTTCCTAACGCAACCATCCACCTAGAAGCAGTTGGTGCAGCGACCACGCTAGTCACTGAGGCCTTACAGCGACAGCAAATCACCCCAACACCTGCTGTCGCCACGATCATGGCCCTCGGCATTCACAGCGACACCGGCTCCCTCACCTTTAGCCAAACCACCCCACGCGATGCAGCAGCTTTGGCATGGCTGATGGACAAAGGCGCCTATCAGCAAGTTATTCGTCACTACGCCGAGCCAAAACTCTCACCTCAGTTGCAGAATCTATTCGCAGTGGCACTCGAAACCACCACAATAGAACAGCTACCCGGTCATCAATTCGGCTGGGTAGCCTTGGAAACACAAGGCTTTGTCCCAGGACTTTCTGGATTAGTAGAACGATTAATAACTGTGTTAGGACTCAATACCCTACTGCTCTATAACCCATACACAACGCCAGACAAAACAGCGACTGCGCAGGACTATCAGACGCCTAAAGCTCATCAGACTAAAGCTCATCAGACTAAAGCTCATCAGACTAAAGCTATCGTGATCGGGCGATCGCGCCCCAACCCCCTTTTACCCCGTAGCACTATTGACCTGTCGCGCATTTTTGCACCCTTTGGTGGCGGTGGACATAGCCAAGCTGCTTCAGCCATGCTCAAAGGTGAAGAGACACGAATCATCTTTGAAGAAATGCTGGCGGCAGTGCGATCACAAATCCCCCACCCCATTACCGCCAAAGCAATCATGTCCTCGCCGGTCAGGACGATCTTGCCCTCAACCTCTATTGATGAGGCCCAGCACATCCTCTTGCGCTACGGCCATACCGGCCTTTGTGTGATTGATGAAAACGCAGCGCTCGTTGGCATTATCTCCCGTCGAGACATTGATATCGCGCTGCGTCACGGCCTTGGGCACAGCCCTGTCAAAGGCTTTATGAACATCCACATCAAAAGCATTACCCCCAACACCGCCATCACCGAAATTCAGGCTTTAATGACAACCCATGACATTGGCCGATTACCCGTAATAGCCAACTCCCAACTGGTCGGAATCGTCACCCGCACCGATCTCCTCCGTCAACTCCAACCATCACAACACCATCCCTACAACCGCAATCAGCCAGACCAAAACCGTGAAATGCACCATCACCTCCCTGCTAGTGCAGCGCTTTACCAAGCGTTAGAAGAGCGCATCCCAGACATTTGGCCTGCCCTCATGCTCATTGCCAAAACCGCTGAGCAAAAAGGATGGGCACTTTACTTGGTCGGCGGTGCTGTTCGCGATCTACTGCTCAGCCTCACAGGCGAACCCTACCCTATTACCGATATCGATTTAGTGGTAGATGGCGCTACGCATGAAAATCCCAGTAGCCAAGGCGCTGGCATGGCCTTAGCACAAGTCATTCAAGCCACATACCCCCAAGTGACCGTACAGATTCACGGACAGTTTCAAACAGCCTCACTCATATGGCATCCTGCAGACGCTGAGCACAATACTAAAGGTTCTATCGAAAACGCCTCACAGGTGCAGACAACCCCCACCACAAAAAGCACGTACCATTGGCGAGGGAACCAGCCCCTGCTCATGGATATTGCCACTGCCCGGACTGAGTTTTACCCCTACCCAGCCGCCAACCCAGAAGTAGAAACGAGCACCATTCATCAAGATCTCTATCGCCGCGACTTTACCATCAATGCCATGGCGCTGAAGCTGGAGATTGGCCAGAATATTAACCAGAATAGCGATCCGCCGATGAACCCGCATGATGGCGCTTTACTGGACTTCTTCGGCGGCTGGTCAGATTTACAACAGCGCCACATCCGGGTCATTCATCCCAACAGCTTTATCGAAGATCCCACTCGTATTTTTCGAGCAGTACGGTTCGCCGTACGACTGGGATTCACCATAGACATCCAAACCAAACACTTTATTGAACATGCCATCAACAGCGGCGTCTACAAGCGAACGCAAGCCAGCCAAACCAAAACGCCAGCACTGCAAAGCCGCCTCAAAGCAGAACTCAAATACCTCCTCAACACCGACCAGTGGCAGACAGCCCTCACCCAAATTGACAGCTTAGGTGCCTTCACCTGCTTGCACCCTGACCTAACCATCACGCCTGACCTCTGGCGACAGCTCCGCCGAATGAGCCGATGGAGACATCAACTGGTCCATAGACTGGCGTTTCATCAACCGCGTTGGCTGATCTTCTTAGAATTGATCATCGCCCAATTAGCGCCACCCTCACGCTACACCACAGCCATCAACCTCGATCTAGATAGCCAAAGCGTACACCGACTCAAAAATTTGCATCAGTGGGAAACTCGCTTAGCCCATCAACTGCCCAACGCCCACAAACCCAGTCAGGTCTATGCAATGCTACATCAGTATCAAGAACCCGAATTGCTCCTGATGGGCGATCGCCATCCCCGTACACTAGGCCCACAAATTTGGCACTACATCATCCAGCTTTCTCAGATGCCAGCACTCATCAACGGTGATAATCTTAAACGGCTTGGCTATAAACCTAGCCCCCTATTCCGCAGCATTCTCGCTACCGTCCATCAACACACCCTAGACAAACAGCTAACCACGACCCAAGCCGCAGAAAATTACGTTCTCACCCACTATCCTCTCAATTAACCGCCCCCTTCAATTAGCCACTGAATTTACATCGGCCCACTGCTATGTCCACATCACCTTTTACCCCTAGAAACAACAAAACCCATTCGTCTGCTGCTCAGTTAAAGCCCGATCGGCTCACGCGCTCCCAAGCGCTGATCATTACAGCAGGGCTCGCAGGGTTGATTGGCTTAGGTAGCGGCTCAATGATCCGATTTGCATTAGCAGGTTCGACCAACACCCACTTCCTCAATCCCCTACAGACCTTCCCAGCACGCGCTAACTGGTCATCCGAACTCCCCATAGGCACTACTGACAATTCATGGCATGAGCCCAATACCGACGAAGACGATGATGGGCAAAAAAGTGATTGGCCACAAGAAAACCAACCCGCAGACAGCTCTCAATTTTCCACTTTTGAATTGGATCAAACTCTGATCGAATCGCTCGATGAGCATGACAGCACATCTGACGACGGATTTAATCAAAATACAAATCCATCACTGAGTAAAGGCAGCGATGCTTTCAACCAAACCACATTTGATTCATTCGCGGCCAGAGATGAGCGCAATAATGTACCACTCGATCCTTGGGAAACCCTCAAACAAGGCCCAACCATAGGTGGCAGCAGCAACATAGAACACATGAGAGAAAGTAATGGGGCAGATAGCATTGAAAGCAACCCATCTGCAGAACAACCAGTCATCGAAGCACCCAGATTTGATAGCGAGGCTACAGACGCGTATCTAACAGATGGATACACCGAAGATGAATACGCCGAAGATGAATACACCGAAGATGAATACACCGAAAGCGACAGCCAATGGTAGAAATCCTCTGGTAGAGATCATCTGGTAGAGATCCTCATGCAATACCCAGAAAATATCTATTTACTTCCCAAACATTCTCTGAAGCGTGTTTATAATTAGAAGCGTGAAGTGTGTAAACTTTTATGAGTAATCCAATGCTGCAAGCCTTTTTTGTAGGACGGGCACTAGCAGCCGCCGTAAGTGAAAAAACTGAACATTTAGTCAGTGACGGACTAAGTCAGCTAGGTAAGTTCGACGCTGAGCAACGTGAAAATTTGCGCAGGTTCACCGAAGAGGTAATGGCTAGAGCAGAGCAGGAAAGAGCAGCGGCTAATGCTGGTGGGAACACTGCCACTAGCGATACTGCCACCTCCCAGCCGCCCTCAGAAGGGACGACTGAGGACCTACAGGCAACTATTGATAATTTACGCGCTGAAATAGCCCAAGCAAGGGCTGCTATTCAGCAACATCGCCAGTCCAGTTAGCTGCTCGCTTGTCGGGAAATGCGTCAATCCGGTAATTGCCACCTCTAAAATTGATGGAAAATTGATGAAAAGCTCGCGAGTCATTGGCCTACAGGTTTAATTCTGGCTTAACTTATAAAACCCTCATTTTCAAGTCTGTTTTCAAGCGTTTTTAGCACAAGGGAGTCTGAGTGTCTGCTGTTTCTCGAGAAGTGAATCCTCTCCTCTGCCAAATTCGCAGACGGCTCTACCCATAGAGCCGTCATTTGCTTCTATAGGCGGCAACCATGGGCCTATTCAGGCAGGCACTGTCCTAAACGACGAACATCAAAAGGACATTCAAAGCAACGGTCAAAATGGCCAGCTAAAGCCTGGTGCAAATAGTGGTGACCCGCTGCTTCACAAGGCTCAGTCTGCACAGACTGACCATCATCAGACTGGCTATCACCAGACTGGCCAGTCTGATGATGGCCATCGTGCTCAAAGGGCTGAACCGTCATCCGCCCAAACGCGTCTACAGCCCATAGGAAAGCAAAGCACAAATACTATCCAACCAAGCCAAGGAAGTGGACTTCACCCTAGCGCGCCTAGCTTGTTGGATACAGCCAGTTTGGATACGGCCAGTTCGGATGCGCCTAAACCGCACAACAGCACATCCTCTGGAACAACGCCAACACCTGTTAAGACTCAAACTAAATCAGCAATTGGCGAAGCGACTGCTGACTATAGCAGTAATACCTACGATAACAATACCTACAATGACGGCGACTATCGCTGGAATCGAGGCCATTACTCAAGGCCGCAAAGGTTTATCGATATTTGGTCGTTTGTGCTAAAACTGCTGAGCAAGCGCTGGCTTTATAGTAAAACCTGGAGTTATGCGGGCGCGGTGACGCCTGAGAAAAAACAAAGCGTCGTGAAGAAATCGCAGTATGGCTCAGGGAAACTTGTCTGAGTTTAGGCCCTACCTTTATCAAAATTGGTCAACTTTTCTCAACACGCGCCGACCTGTTTCCTATTGAATATGTCAATGAGCTTTCTAAGCTACAAGATCGGGTACCTGCTTTCGGCTATGAACAGGTCAAGACCACAATTGAGACTGATTTTGGTCGCCCTTTAGAGGAGCTTTACAAAAGGCTTGATCCGGTACCTATCGCCGCCGCAAGTTTGGGACAGGTGCACATTGCTGAGCTGCACTCAGGCGAAGAAGTTGTTGTCAAAATCCAAAGACCGGGACTCTCTCGTCTATTTGCGATTGATTTATCTATTCTTAAAGGAATTGCCCAGTACTTTCAAAATCATCCTGAGTGGGGTAAGGGCCGTGACTGGATGGGCATTTATGAGGAGTGCTGCCGTCTGCTGTGGCTAGAGATAGACTTTCTCAATGAGGGCCGCAATGGGGATAAGTTTCGGCGCAATTTTCGCGCAGTTGATTGGGTTAAAGTTCCTCGAATCTACTGGCGTTATACTTCACCGCGGGTGTTGACGATGGAGTATATGCCGGGGATTAAAATTAGCCACTACGAAGCATTAGAATCGGCTGGTTTAGACCGCAAACGGCTGGCTCGATTAGGGGCTGAGGCTTATTTGCGTCAGCTATTAACGGATGGTTTTTTTCACGCCGATCCTCACCCTGGCAACATTGCGGTGAATCCGCCTGACGGTGCCCTCATTTTTTATGATTTTGGCATGATGGGTCAAATTCAACAGGTAACGCGGGCTCGGTTGATGGATACGTTTGTCGGGATTTCGCAAAGGGATGCGGGCTTGGTGATGACGGCATTAGTATCTTTAGGTGCGCTGGCTGAAATTGATGATATGGGGCCGGTACGCCGCTCTATTCAATATATTTTAGATAATCTGATGGATAAGCCGTTTGAGGAGCAGTCGGTAGCGGCTATCAGCGACGACCTGTATGCCGTAGCTTATGATCAGCCCTTCAGGTTTCCAGCAACGTTTACCTTTGTGATGCGAGCTTTTTCTACCTTGGAAGGGGTGGGCAAAGGTCTAGATCCAGAATTTAACTTTATGGAAGCAGCCAAACCCTATGCAACGGAGCTTATGACAAACGGTAGTCCTGGTGAACCCAATGGCATTTTGGGTGAAATTAGCCGTCAGGCAGCGCAAGTGGGCACCTCTGCCCTGAGCTTACCTCGGCGGATTGAAGATACGTTAGACCGACTTGATAGGGGCGATATCCGTGTGCGGGTACGCTCGATTGAGAGCGATCGCATTCTCCGCCGCAGCAGTAATTTGTCCTTGGCCAATAGCTACACGCTGTTAGTGGGCACCTTTACACTGTCAGCCACCCTGTTGCTAATTTTTGAATTTATCTGGCCTGCTGTGGTTATGGGCGTAGTAGCGTCTCTCGTAGGCATTGCTTTGATTCGTCTCCTGATGCGAATTGCCAAAGCAGACCGAATGCCATAGAGCCTTGTTGGAATTATGAGCCATGTACTTACTGAGGTATCATTCGCTGGCCTGACAGATGTCGGACTGTATCGAAATGCCAACCAAGATAGCTATTACCTCTCACCGACAGGCGATTTATTCATTGTGGCCGATGGTATGGGCGGGCACACGGGCGGGCAAGAAGCGAGCCGATTGGCAACTGAAATCATTCAAACCTACCTGCAAGACCATACGGATAGCGATTGCACTTCCTCAAATTTATTAGAGCAAGCTATTCTCGCCGCTAATCAGGCCATTTTAAACGATCAAAAGCACCACCCAGAGCGAGCTGACATGGGCACAACCGTCGTTGTCGTCATGGTTCGAGACGGTGATTTCTGGTGTGCTCATGTCGGCGATTCCAGGCTATATTTGCTGCGTGAAAGCGGCTTTATGCAGATGACTCAAGATCATACTTGGGTGAGCCAAGCTTTAAAAGAAGGCGAGCTGAGCTTAGAACAGCTACAGCATCATCCCTGGCGGCACATACTCAGCCAGTGCGTAGGCCGTGAAGATCTCTCGAAAATAGAAACGCAACGTCTCACCATAGAATCAGGTGATCGGCTCTTACTCTGTAGCGATGGCCTGACCGAGGAACTTTCGGATGATGCGATTATCACCTGCCTCCAGGCTGCCTCTACCTGCGAAGGTGCTGCCATAGCTTTAGTTGATGCGGCCAAATCTCAAGGAGGCCGAGACAACATTACAGCCGTCGTCTTGGCCGTACCTTAGGTCATATCTTATTTACATGACGTATAATGGCTGGCCTACATTGGATACAGCCAAAGATTGGATACAGCCAAAGCTTCATCGACATCTAACCATGCGCTACATGGTGCTAAGGGGCTCTAGGTATCTCTAGGTAACTCTACATATAGAGGGTTTCTTGCTTGAGGCTTTGACGGTTTATTCTTTTGGGGATGATACTGTTAGAGACGTTTGTCACCCACAGAAATTACTGGTGCGATCTTATGTTTAGGCGTGTGCTTATTTGTACAGATTTTTCCGACAGTCTTCAACGCTTGACCAAGTTTGTACCGGATTTGGCCAAAGGCGGCATGGAGCACATTGTATTTTTCCACAGCGTGCCCCTAATGACCTCCCGAGAAATTCCTTGCGTCGATGAGGAAAAAGTCAGTGAAGCACGTCAAATATTAGCAGAAGCAGAAATCGATGTGCCAGCAGGAACGACGGTGGAAATCGATGTCGTCTCAGGCCGTGGCAATGAAAACATTATCAGGGCTGTCAAAAAGCACCAGCCTGACATTATCTTTTCAGGCATGGCCACCCGCTCTACACTGAATGAAAGGCTCTTTGGCAGTACCACTATGGAAATTGTCAATAAAGTTGAGGTGCCCATGCTAGTAGTGCGCCCCCAGCTTATTTCCACGTACCGCGAGACCGAACTGGCGCAGCGCTGCCAAAATATGTTCGACTATCTCCTAGTGCCTTATGACGGCAGTAGGAGTGCCAAAAACTGATCGGTGACATTAAACGTATCATTCAAGCCGATCCGAATTGCTCTTTGAAAACCTGCCTACTGTGCTGGGTCGTCGATGACAGTGGACGAATTGCCAGCATTAATTCAGTTGAGGCAGCCCAAGCAGAACTGGCTCAAGTCCAAGCGGAATTAGATGGCTTTGGCACCGAAATTAAAATAGAGGTGCTCACAGAGGTACGAACGGGTAACCCGCTAGATGAAATTCTTAAGTCTGGAGAGGTGCACGATATTAGTGCGATCGCAGTCTGTCCTGGAAAAGGGGGTGGATTACTCCAGCTCACCGTGCCAAGCTTTACCAACGCCTTGTTGAGATCCTCCTGGCACCCCGTCATTCATTTTCCTAGGGAGAAATCGTAGCAGGCCATCACAAACCGTGACTGCCCAGCACAATATCCATCTAACAGCCTCCAGTCATCGATGGCTTCTGTCGAGTGAATTAGGACAATAGTCATCGCGAGAAGCCTTGACTAGCAACGGCTAACTCGACGAGCAGCGGTGAGACCCTGCGTCGTCATACGGCGCTAAGGAATGCTCACCAAGACAGCGGTGAGACCCTGCATCGTCATACGGCGCTAAGGAATGCTCACCAAGACAGCGGTGAGACCC
>JAAUPS010000394.1 GCA_012033015.1 Phormidesmis sp. RL_2_1 | reverse complement strand
CTAAACTGAAACACTTGACTACCCCCCAGTGCGGAAGGCTTTGCTTGCTGTAAGATCGCATCTCTCCACAAGCCCTAAAATGCGATCGCATCTCCAAAACCAAACCGCATTGAAAAGTCAGTCTTAGTGCAACACCCTGGTTGACTGACAAAAGTTGTAAGAGGTGGTGTCTAAAGCTTTGCCAGCCGTGAGACACAGCGATTGACAAAATGAGTTGGGAGCCAGCATTCTAAGATTGGAAACCACTCTAACCATAGTAATGCTGTGAAAAAAACTCCCGCCTTTATCATTCCTTGAATCTCTGGCTGGGTCAAGGTTGTCCCTGGAGCCATCGAGCTCACCTGACCACCTGCCTTTGGATGGTCTGTGCCTTGATTCAAACCGGACAGATCAACTTGCCACAGTGGCTATCGTATATTCCGTGCCGTGGCCTGTTTGCCCAAAGCAAGCAAAGACGGGTACGCCGATGGCTAGGCAATAGTCGGATCAACATCCATCGGTTATACAAGCCGTTAATCAAAGCGGCTGTGGAGCATTGGCAGCAATCGAAGATCTATCTGAGTTTAGATACCTCCTTGTTCTGGGATGAGTATTGCCTGATTCGGATTGCGGTGGTTCATCGGGGCCGTGCCTTGCCGCTCGCTTGGCGAGTGCTAGCCCATCCAAGCGCATCAGTAGCCTTTGCCGCCTATGAGCTGCTATTGCGTCAAGCTGCTGAGTGTTTACCGCAAGGGGTTAACCCTGGTTGACTGACAAAACATTTAGTCAGGCTTGTAGCAGTAGGTGTGAACCTTGAACTCAATCCTTTCGCTTCTGTGTCGATGCTGCTTTTTGGAAGCCATCGCAGGTTCAGGATCATTGTTGCCGCTGAATTTAACGGTTCTAATCAGCTTCCAACCTTGGAGCAGTGCCGTTTTCACCCATTGCCATCCAATACGGAAATAACTGTTTCCCCGAAACCAATGTGGATCAACCCATCGCCTTCTTCCCGTTTCCACCACTTCTAGCCCTTGCGCCGTCACATAGAGTGTGGCCACCGCCAGAATAAAGCACAACCGCGATAGGGCACACACCGAGCGCAGGTCCGACTTTTGTAAATTCCAGCCCCCCGATTGGTCATCAAGGAAAGCTTCTTCAATGTGCCAGCCATAACACCCCCATAGTCGCCAGCAGGACATCGCACCCTAAGATTGGATTATCAGGCTTATTGCGATTGGTGAAGACGATCTCCAAAATCGCAGCCGATCTACCTCAGCAAGAAAAGGAATCCTCTTCATGCCTCAGCGTAACCAGCCCCCCCGCCTATAAAAAGTCGGTGGCATCGTCTGCCGTTGCCCCATCGTCAACGATTGATCAGCATCCTCAGTCAGATGCTGGAGAATCATCTGAGTGCCTCTTCAGAGAAGGAGGTGTCCAATGACCCTCAGCAGTGAAAATAGCTGGTATTCAGAGAAGCTACAAGCTCATCACCTAGAGCGCTTAGCCATCGTGTATGTTCGGCAGTCTACATTGCAGCAAGTGCTAGATCATCAAGAATCTACCCGTATTCAATATGGCTTGACAGGACGTGCCCAGTCCCTTGGCTGGCACTCGGAGCGAATACTCACAATAGACGAAGATTTAGGCAAGTCCGGCAGTAGTGCCGAAGGTCGGTTGGGTTTTCAGCGTCTGGTCAGTGAGGTCGGCCTGAATCACGTCGGTCTGATACTGGGCGTGGACATGTCACGCCTAGCGCGTTCCTCTAAAGACTGGCATCAACTCCTAGAAATCTGTGGATTATTCGGTACGCTGATAGCAGATCTAGACGGCATCTATGATCCCAGTCAGTACAACGACCGCCTGCTGCTGGGTCTAAAAGGCACCATGAGTGAAGCGGAATTACACATTCTCAAACAACGCTTGGTGCGAGGCAAACAGAATAAAGCAAAACGAGGCGAGTTAGGTTTCAGCGTTCCCATCGGCTATATTCGTCGTCCTTCTGGAGAAATCATTCTTGATCCAGACGAACAAGCCCAGTCAGTCGTCAAGCTGATTTTTCGTAAATTCGAGGAACTAGGAACACTTAACGCCGTGCTACGCTACCTCGTCAAGCACCATATTCAAGTCGGCGTTCGAGCGCACTCTGGCCTTAACAAGGGTGACTTAGAATGGCGTAAGCCCAATCGTCCTACCCTACAGAATCTGCTCAAGAGTCCGATATACGCTGGCGCTTATGCCTATGGGCGCAAGCAAATGGACGCTCGCAGAAAGCATCCAGACCATCCTAATAGCGGTTTAGTTGTTAAGCCGATGGATCAATGGCATGTGCTGATCAAAAACCATCACCCAGCTTATATTTCCTGGGCGCAATATGAACAACATCTCGCTCAGCTCAAGGCCAATCAGAACCGTGCCGATGAGTTAGGCCATGCCCGCGCTGGTATCTCCTTGCTCTCTGGATTACTGGTCTGCGGGCGCTGCGGTTGCCGCATGGCCGTGCAGTATCACCGACAAAAGCATCACCGCTATATTTGCGGGCGAGAGATGGCTGACTACGGTGGCAAGCTATGCCAGCATCTATCCGGTGCCTGTTTAGATGATTACGTCAGTGAACAGGTTTTATCAGCCCTCAAACCCGCTGCCCTAGAATTGTCGTTAGCAGCAGCCGAACGGATAGAAACTGACCGTGCAGATATAAACAAGCATTGGCAGCAACGGTTGGAGAGAGCTGAATTTGAAACGGACAGAGCCAAGCGGCATTACCAGCTTGTCGAACCTGAGAACCGCTTAGTTGCTAGACAACTAGCACAAGAATGGGAAGCTCAACTCAAACAACAACAACAGCTTAAAGAAGACTATAAGAGATTTTGTTTACAGCAGCCTAAACAGTTATCAACAGCAGAGAGACAAGCCATTCGGTCAATATCAGAAAGCCTTCCGCGTCTTTGGTTCTCTGAGACAACAACTCAGACTCAGCGTAAAGAGATTATCCGACAGGTCATTCAAAAAATTACGGTGACTGTTGAAGGCGAAAGTGAGAAGGTTCAGATGATTGTCGAATGGGCAGGCGGTGATACTCGCAAAGCGCATCTAGTTCGACCCGTCGCTAAATGGACTCAGCTCAGCTACTACCCTCAGCTTTGTCATCAGCTTGAGCAGTTGGCTCAGGAAAACATAACGACAGACGAAATTATAGAACGCCTTCATCAGGCGGGATTTCGGCCACCTAAGCGTCGCCAAACCTTCAACCGCGAAGGTATCCGAGCGCTGATGAGACAGTTAGGATTACTCAGCTCTGCACCGCCTAAAGTGCAAGAAGCATTAGCTGAAAACGAATGGCTACTGTCCGACTTGGCAAGACAGCTAGAGATGCCAAAGCCAACATTGTACGATTGGGTACGACGAGGATGGGTCAAGGCAAGGCAACAGACTAACGCGCACACAAGCTGGATTATTTGGGCGAATAGCGCAGAACTCGATAGACTTCAGAAACATCGTCAACGGCCAGCGGGTGAAGTCTTACAACAACTTTGGAGAGGCGAAACTCCAGACATTGCTATCCCTCCGAGTATCAAGATACATCAGCCATCATCCCCTACCGAAGAAAAGTCATGAATCAACTCAGTCCCAACACAAAGCAGTTTTTGCAAGCCAAGTCGAATGACTATGGGGGCATTGAAGATGGCACATGTCAATTTGGAATCTCAGGGAGTAGTATTCAATCACCGTTTGAAACGGTAGCGTCTCATCACTGGTAAACAGAATCACATAAGCCTGCTTTTGTGTGGTGAGATTGGTTTTGACATGATGACCACATTGAGCGCTGTGGCAAATTTGTCGATGGAGCGCGTTGTTGACTTGGTAAATCTCGGTTTTGATGTCCGCTTCAATG
>JAAUPS010000393.1 GCA_012033015.1 Phormidesmis sp. RL_2_1 | reverse complement strand
AGAAATCAGGACTAGGTGAGAATTCAACATGCGTCTCAGTCAACACCCAAACGTCTGCGTTCACCTGATTAACTCCCTTACGCAGCCGGTTAGCCCTCTCAGCGTTGGGGGAACAGCGATTAAGATTCCACGTTGCCAATCGCATTGAGTTTCCTACCTTCTAGCTTCTGTATCTAGGGTTTATCTTCCTGTGAGCACAGCTACAGCATAGGTAGCATACTGAGTGGCCATCTCTGTCCTTTACAGGATACAAGTGCAACGAGTTTGCTTATCAGGTACGAGGGCGTATTCGGTGCTTACTTTGTTATCGCCTACTGCTTCACAGTAGAGCACAGACTCTGCGCTAGTAAAATATTGCAAAGTACAAAAATACTGATGAAGCCAGCTTCAAAACTGAGTCTTAATTATCTCGATCTGGATTGCGCTTTTTCGGGGGGTTATGCAAAAGCCCCATTTTCAGTCATTAAGTTTATCACTGCCACTAAGTTTATCACTGTCACTAAGTTTATCACTGTCACTAAGTTTATCACTGCCACTAAGTCGAAGATTGTGTTGTCATTAGACGGATTCCCATATAAGTAGCTGTCACAATTAAAGCTCCTCCGATAACTGCCTGAAGTGACAACTGTTCACCCAACAGCAGGATAGCAAAGATAGCGCCAAAGACTGGTTCTGTTCCCATAAGTAGACTGACACGAGTTGGTGTAGTCTTGCGAACCATATGCGTCTGGATGTAGAACGGAAACAATGTACACATTACGCATAAGTAAAGTGTTGCTATCCAAAATATAGCTTCAGATGGAAAAATGAGAGAGCTTGGCTTGAATAGCAGCAAAACCAAACCTGTCAGAATAGCAACAGTAGCAAGCTGTACAACCGTTAACGCTCCTGAGTTTAAGGGTTTGCCCTGTGTGATTTTCTTAGTAGCAGTGACCATACAGGCGCGAAGTATAGCAGCTAATAACATCAGCCAGTCGCCGATATTAAATTGATAACCGCCCTGTAACGCGAGCATTCCAGCACCAATGCAGGATAATCCCGTAGCAGCTAGTATCCCCCACCCAGGAAATTGACGAAAAGTCAAGCCTTCGACAATAGGCGTAAAGACAACACATAGGCTGATAAGAAAAGCAGCGTTGCTTGCACTAGTATTTGCTATACCGGCTGTCTCACAAATAAAGATGAGAAACAGAATAACGCCAAGAGGCATACCCGTTTTGATAACAGCCATAGGCTGGGCTGAGACCTGACTCCAAGAGGTAGGAATCATAATGAGACTAGTCACAGAGAAGCGAACGAACAAAAATGCCAGGACAGGCATATAAAGCAAAGCCGTCTTTGCAACGCTATAGCTAGACCCCCAAACAATTGCGACAAATAACAGGCTTAGATCTGCAAACTCGCTTCTTCCTAGTAGTCTTCTCTGCGCTTGCTGAAATATCTTTACATTAAACATTAACAACTTCCAGGCTTTGGTGTTCTATTCAACTTACGATCAATGGCACTGACTTAAGGAAAGGCAAACAGTAGAAAAAGGCTGTAAGGTCTGGTAGATATACATCAGCGCCTTGTAAGCCACAAATATCACTTTCTACTATGTCTCAATCAGCCAAAATACTCAAGGAACAATTTTTCAAAAGTTTAGGATGACCTTGGCAAGAGATCTTTATTAAGCTCAATCATGGGAATTTGATAAGTTGTGGTTAACCTATGAAACTCCCTTCCTGAAAACCTGTTCGGGCAGTGGGTTGTACTGCGGCGATGGGGACGTGAGCGCGGCGCAAGGGCATTGTCTCGAAGTGGTATTCGATCACTACGCAGAAGGAGTCGAAATCTTCGAGACAGTTGCACAGCGCCGCGCGAACCGTGGCTATAGCATCTGGTAAAGAGCTAAAATGTCTCACCACACCAAAAGTGTTAGCCAGCGATAGATCATACTGAAAGTCGTTCTCTGTTTCCTATTGTAAAGAAGATAACAGTTCAACGAAAGGAGAACTCTGCGGGAGCAAGATTAATTATCAGAAGGCATAAGCATAAATATGGAAAATAAGTTTCTCTATTGCTTAACGAGCACAACCATAGCGACTGTCAAAACAAAATAACCGAATCCTTTCTGCAGCCTGCTAGCCTCTACGGATTTAGAGAGCGTACTACCCATGAGTGTTCCAATCCCAGCAGCGAACGTAAAAGACAACATGAGCGCCCAGTCAACAGAAATTTGATTCAGATAGCCGATAAAGCCTACGGCTGAGTTACAAGCGATAATCAATAAGGAGGTGCCGATCGCTGTTTTCATCGGTATGTTGCTGAGCAGCACCAGTGCTGGGATAATTAAGAAACCGCCGCCTACACCAACAAATCCCGTGATTAGCCCAACGCCGAAACCTTCTGCTGGCACGAGTAGCAAGCTAAAAAATTGACTACCTGTAGACACTGAAGCACCGCTCGCACTCACAGGTATGATTTTTCCTTTACCATGCCCCTTCCAGATCATCAGCAAGCTCGCTGCCAACATCACAATACCGAAGCTCGTTAGCTGCACCGCATCCGTAATCAATGGCAAGCTGACAAGTTGCGAGCCCAGATAGGAACCGACCATTGCAGTCGGCAAAAAAATTGCTGCGATTCTCCAGTGGACAAAGCCGCGTCGGGCATGCGGTATTACGCCTAATAAGCTAACACTCCCGACAATGAACAAACTCATGGCGATCGCAGCGCTACTTTCAACACCCATCACATAGATGAGAATGGGTACGGCCAGAATAGAACCGCCCCCGCCAAGCAGCCCCAAACTAAGCCCGATGCCTACAGCCAGTACGTAACCTACCGCTATTAGCATTAATTTGCTAGCGCCTTGGCTCGTTTACCGCAGGCTTCATTTGCAGGCACCGCTTCCATAATTTTCTTCGGCATAGGCAGACCCAAATTGTCCATAAGATAAACAAAATCTTGCCTTGTCCGCAGCAAAGGGTTAGGTTGTTCAATATCAACAAACCGAGGGTTGAGTCTTTTCTCTTCCCCAATGGTAGAAACTGTGTTCCCTCTGTAATCGTGAGCAGGATACACAAAAGTTGAATCGGGCAACACGAACAGCCTTTGAGTAATGCTATCGTAGAGTTCTCCGGCATCTCCTGATTGAAAATCAGTCCGCCCGCAGCCTCTGATCAACAATGCATCTCCCGTCAGCAAATGTGTGCCATCGACTAGATATGCCATATGGCTATCGGTATGGCCATGAGTCTCAATCGCTCTAATGGTAATACTGCCGACTGTCAGTAGCTGTTCGGGCTTAACATAGCCGCTAGCGCAAGGGGTGTGAGCATTCTCAGGAACAAGCCCCATACAACCAGTCCGCTCTCTCAGTTCGCCTGTTCCTGTTACATGATCAGCGTGAATGTGGGTTTCCAGACAGTAGAGCAAGGTTAAGTTGAGGTCTTCAAGAAGTTTCAGATCTCGATCTACTTGCTCTAATACAGGATCAACTAAAATTGCCTCGCTAGTATTCTTATCTGCAATGAGATAGGTGTACGTATTAGATTCCTCATCAAACAACTGTCGAAATATCATACTGACTTCTGGCTCTGAGTTATTGAAGACTTTTGATTGACTTTTTTTCTGATGAGATCGCAACGGCTTTAGCATTGCGCTGATTGGCGTCATAGCGATTGAAAACTACCATACCTACAACCATTGACAGCAAGAACAAAACTGGATTCCAGCTACCAATTACTAGTGCTACAATACCTGGCCCTGGACAATAGCCAGAGATACCCCAGCCGACACCGAAAATAGCAGCACCAACTATTAGCCGTCCGTCGATATCTTGACGGCTGGGAAAGGAAAAGGCGCGGGTGAATACGGGGCTTGTGGCG